>CAYNDG010000138.1:0-5038 GCA_964395805.1 uncultured Brevundimonas sp. | reverse complement strand
CCCAGCCCTCCGGCAGGCGCCAGTTCAGGGTGGTCGCCCCGCCGGAGTCCCCGGGATTGCGCCAATAGGTATGCCAGCCCGGCTCGATATCCTGACGCACGGCCAGGACCAGGGTCGATCCCGGTGTCGCACTTCCGGTCATCGAGACCAGTTCAGCCGTGATCCGCTCGGTCGAGGCCGGACCAGCGGTCGGCGGCGGCTCCTGTGCGGCCGCGGCCGTCAGGGTCAGCCAGCCTCCGAAAAGGACAGCGAGCAGGGCTTTCGGTAGGCGCAGACTCTTCACCCGGTCCCTCGTCAACAGTCGAGCAGCGTCCACCCTAGACGGCGAAGGGCGGGCGGGTCACGCCCCGGAGGACAGGCCTGCGACTGCGGGTCGCGGCTATCAGCGCGGGGCGGCGTCCACAATGACTTCGGTCCGGCGGCGCAGGGGCTCGGCCCGGCCGTCGGCAGTGGTCGCGCCTGTATCTCCGGCAACGGCGATCTCGAACGCCGGCAGGGGCCAGCCCTCGGCCTCCAGCGCTTCGGTCACCGCAAGCGCCCGTCGCTCCGACAGGGTCTGGTTGGCGGGCGACGATCCGGTGGCCGAGGCCAGGCCGATCACCTGCACCTTGCGGATGTCACAGTCCTTCAGCTGGTCAGCGGTCAGGCGGATGGCCTCACGGGCGGGTGCGGTCAGTTGCGCCTGTCCTTCCCCGAAATAGATGTCGAACCGCTTGGCGCTGCAGGTCGTGGGCGTGGCGACCAGCTCACTCCGGTCCCGGAACGGATTGGGGCTTTCGCACCCCGCCAGGGCCAGCGCCGCCGCGCCGCCGACCGCCATGAAACGCAGCCCAGACCTTGATGACATGATCAGCTCCCACCCGAAACGGCTCCCACCCTAACAGAAAAAGGCGGTCTTCCCGCATGGAAAGACCGCCTCTTGCCTCAGATCTTCAGTCCGCGACCCTTAGCGCGGCGGATTCCGGCGCGTGCCGTTTTCCCAATAGCAGTCGCCTTCCGGATAGCAGTAGTAATAGGCGCCGCGCTGCTGGTCATAGGCGCGGCGCTGATTGGCACGGTCCTCGGCCGAACCGCGGATGGCTCCCGCTGCGCCACCGACGACAGCACCGATGGCGGCACCGCGACCGGCATTGCCGTCGCCGACGTTATTGCCGATCACCGCGCCCGCCACGGCACCGATGGCCGCACCGGCCGCGCCCTGCCGGACGGTCTGGTTCGGGTTGCCATAGGGGTCACTGGCACAGGCGGCGGTCAGCAAACCGGCAGCCGCAATGGCGAAAATTGCCTTCTTCATCGTCAATCCCTTTTCCCTTCAGTTCGCCCCCGGGGTGAGAACGCTGGATTATGGCCCCGGTTCCCCGAACTATCCCTGTGATTAAGACTGGATTAAGGTCGGCGAGACAGGGCAGCGGCATTCTGTGACGCCGACTCTTTCGGAGGCAGGGGGTTTTGCGTATGCGTTTCAATCAGATCACTCGTATGGCCGATGACGGTCACTCCAGCCCGGTATGGGCGCGCAGCAAGCGGCGCTCGGGGGCCGGCCTGTCGGGCATCTTCGGGCTGCTCGTCATCCTGCTGGCCGTGTTTGGCGCCCTGACGGTGGCGCTCGGGATCAAGGAGCAGTCCGTGTCGGCGGGCGGGGCGGTCATCGACGGCTGGATCTCGACAGTGGTGGATGGCGCGAAGGGCCTGGTCGGACAGGCGCCCGAGGCGGCCGACGCGGCGGCGGACGATGCCAGCGCCCTGGCCGAAAAGACGGGCGACGCGCTTGAGGCGGGCGCCCAGCGCACCGTCGAGGAAATGCAGAAGCCCTGAGGGGCTCGCCTTTCGCGACGTTCGGGAACGCCAGGGCGGTTCAGCACGTTTGAGCGGCCATGGCGGAAACCTTGACTGTTGAAGAGACTGCAGCGGGGCGACCGCTGACGGCGGCCGTGCGGTTGCGCAGGGTTGTCGTGCTCGTGAACCCCCTGTCGGGGGGTGTGGACGGCGCTGCGCCTGCGGCGATGGAGGCCCTGCTCGCCGATTATCCGGTTGAGGCCTCGGTCGTGACCCTGACCCCGGATGACTTCGACCAACAGGTCGATGCGGCCTTCGCAGCAGACGCGGATGCGATCCTTGTCCTCGCGGGCGACGGCACGGCGGGGACGATCGCGGCGCGCGCCGGGCCGGGAGGCCCGCTGATCGCCCCTCTCCCCGGGGGCACCATGAATATGCTGCCCAAGGCCCTCTATGGGACCGGTGACTGGAAGGACGCCCTGCGGCGCGCGCTCGAGTCCGGGACCGAGGTGCCCGTGGCCGGCGGCCGCGTCATCGACCGCGCCGACAGCCGGCCCTTCTTCTGCGCCGCCATTCTGGGTGCCCCCGCGCTCTGGGCCCCGGCGCGCGAAGCGGTTCGCACCGGGCGGCTCCGGCTGGCCTGGCTCTACGGCCAGAGAGCCCTGCGCCGCGCCTTCAGTGGCCGCCTGCGGTACACGCTGGACAGCTCCCGGCCCTTCCGCGCCGAGGCCCTGGTCCTGATCAGTCCGACGATCTCGCGGGCGATCGGATCCGGTGCGGGGCTGGAGGCGGCCGCCATGAACACGGCTGGCGCCGCCGAAGCCTTTCGTCTGGCGGCCCATGCCCTGTTTGACGACTGGCGCCATGATCCCGCCGTTTCCACGCGCCCTGCGCGCTATGCCGGTGTCTCCGCACGATCCCGGATTCCGGCGGTCATCGATGGCGAGCCTACCCTGCTGGACGCCGAGGCCGAGGTGGTTTTTGACGCCGTCGCCTTCCGGGCCCTTGCTCCCGCTCCCCGGCAGGACACTGATCCGGAGGGGGAGGTCTGATGGGACGGATCATCCAGGTTTCGGACATTCATTTCGGCTGCGAAATCCCCGAGGCTGTGGCCGCGGTTCACGACATGCTGCACGAGGTCCGGCCCGACCTGACCCTCATCACCGGCGACATAACCCAGGTGGGCGCGCGCGCCGAGTTCCTTGAGGCTGCCCGCTGGATCGACAGCCTGCCGACACCGGTGTTCGTCACGGTCGGCAATCACGACGTGCCCTACTGGGATGTGCTGGCGAGGGTTTTCAATCCATGGAGGGCGTTCGAGGACGCTGTCGGCCACCCGGCTCATGACCACCAGTTCAGCGCCCGCTTCAGCGACACGGCCCTGATGGTGCGCGGGATTACGACGGCCCGGGGCTGGCAGGCCCGGCTCAACTGGTCAAAGGGCGTGATCGATCTGGACCAGACCGCCCGCGCCGCCGAGGCGCTGTCGCGGGCACCGGTCGGCGCACTGCGCCTCGTCGCGGTTCACCACCCGCTGATCGAGATGGAGGGGGCCCCGGTGACCGGCGACGTCAAGCGGGGCCGTCGCGCGGCCCGGCTGTTCGCCGACGCCGGCGTTGATCTGGTCCTGAGCGGCCATGTGCATGTGCCCTTTGCCCTGCCCATCCAGCTGGGGGACCAAAGATCCTATGCGGTCGGCTGCGGGACCCTGTCGCACCGCCTGCGCGGCGTTCCGCCCAGCATCAACCGCATCGAGTGGGATGATCGCACCATCACCGTGACGGTGCTGGCCTTCACAGGCTCCGGCTTCGTCGAGGACAAGGTCTGGACCCTCGCCCGTCGTCAGGACACCCGCCATGCCGGGACCGCGCCCCGGCCCGAGGCGGTGGCCGCCGAGCTACAGCAGATGGCCGAGGCTGAGGGGCGCTGAGAGGCCTGCCGGCCGGTTCGACCCACGGCGGACGTGACCATCGCCGACGGGAATGCTAGACGCCCGACCATCCCGCCGCCCTCCCCGCGCCCCTCCAGACCGAGCCCTCCCATGCCCGCCGCTCCCGACTTTCCGCCCGCCCCCGATGCCGTTCGCCCCGTCCGGGCGCTGATCTCCCTGTCGGACAAGTCCGGCCTGGTCGAGGTTGCCCGGGCCCTGCACGACCAGGGGGTGGAGCTGGTGTCCACCGGCGGCACGCGGGCCGCGATCGACACGGCGGGCCTGCCGGTGCGCGACGTTTCCGACCTCACGGGCTTTCCCGAAATGATGGACGGCCGGGTCAAGACGCTGCACCCGGTGGTGCACGGGGGCCTGCTGGGCGTGCGCAACGCCCCGACCCATGCCGAGGCCATGGATCAACACAGCATCGGGCCGATCGATATCGCCTGGATCGACCTCTACCCCTTCGAATCCACCGTTGAGTCGGGCGCGGGCTTCGAGGCCTGTATCGAGAACATCGACATCGGCGGCCCGGCCATGATCCGCTCGGCCGCCAAGAACCACGGCCATGTCGCCGTCTGCGTCGACCGCGAGGCCATGGATCAGGTGATCGCCGCGCTCAAGGCCGACGGCGCGACCTCGCTGGCCTTGCGGAAACAGCTGGCCGCCCGCGCCTTTGCCCGCACCGCCGCCTATGACGCCGCCGTCAGCGGCTGGTTCGCGGATCGGGTCGAGGATGCGGTGCCGGTCCGAAAGTCCATCGCCGGTACCCTCGCCCAGACCCTGCGCTATGGCGAAAATCCGCATCAGTCGGGGGCCTTCTATCGCACCGCCGATCGCCGTCCCGGCGTCGCCAACGCCCGCCAGCTGCAGGGCAAGGAGCTGGGCTATAACAACATCGCCGATGCCGACGCCGCCTGTGAGCTGGTGGCCGAGTTCGCCGAGCCGGCCTGTGTGATCGTCAAGCATGCCAACCCGTGTGGTGTGGCAATCGGGGCAGACCTGTCGAGCGCCTACCAGCGGGCCCTGGCCTGCGACGCCGTCTCGGCCTTCGGCGGGGTGGTGGCCGTCAACCGGACTCTGACCGAGGCGGACGCGCGCCTGATCACCGACGTCTTCACCGAGGTGGTCATCGCCCCCGGGGCCGATGAAGCGGCCCTTGCCGTCTTTGCGGGCAAGAAGAACCTGCGCCTGCTGCTGACCGACGGCCTGCCCGACCCGATGCAGCCGGGGTCGGTGTTCCGCTCGGTGGCCGGGGGCTTTCTGGTCCAGTCGCGCGATCTGGCGCGGATCACCCCGGCCGACCTGACCATCGTCACCAGGCGCCAGCCG
>CAYNDG010000137.1:0-5042 GCA_964395805.1 uncultured Brevundimonas sp. | reverse complement strand
GTGATCCGCCTGATCAACGGCCTGATCGCCGAGGCCGTGCGGGCCGGCGCGTCCGACATCCACCTTGAGCCCTATGAGCAGGCGCTGGTGGTACGCATGCGGGTCGATGGCGTGCTCAAGGAGGCGCTGAGCCTCAGCCCGCGTCTGGCGCCGGTGGTGGTGTCGCGCATCAAGGTGATGGCGCGGCTCGATATCGCCGAAAAGCGCATCCCGCAGGACGGCCGCATTCCGCTGGCGCTGGGCGGCAAGACGCTGGATGTGCGGGTCTCGACCCTGCCGTCGCGGGCGGGCGAACGGGTGGTTCTGCGCATCCTCGACAAGGATCAGGCGGGTCTGGGCCTGCGCGATCTGGGCATGGATGAAGCGACGCTGGAGGCCTATCACGCGGCGCTGGCCGAGCCGAACGGCATCCTGCTGGTCACCGGCCCGACCGGCTCGGGCAAGACGACGACCCTCTATGCGGGCCTGTCGCTGCTGAACACGGGCACGCGCAACATCCTGACGGTCGAGGACCCGGTTGAATATGCGGTCGAGGGCGTCGGCCAGACCCAGGTGAATGCCAAGGTCGGCATGACCTTTGCCGCCGGGCTTAGGGCCATCCTGCGTCAGGATCCGGACGTGGTCATGGTCGGTGAAATCCGCGACGTTGAGACCGCCTCGATCGCGGTACAGGCGGCCCTGACCGGCCACCTGGTGCTGTCGACGGTGCACACCAATGATGCGGCCGGCGCCGTCACCCGTCTGCGCGACATGGGGGTCGAGCCCTTCCTGCTGGCCTCGACGCTCAGGCTGATCCTGGCCCAGAGGCTGGTGCGGCGGCTGTGCCCGCACTGCCATAAGCCCGAGGTGGCCGATGCGGCGACCGCGCGGCTGGTCGGTATTGCGGCGGGCCAGACGGTCTGGCGCCCTACGGGCTGCGACCACTGCAACCAGTCCGGCTATGTAGGACGGGTCGGCCTCTATGAGACGATCCGGGTGACCGACACCCTGCGCCGCCTGATCACCACGGGCGCCGACGAGGCCGCCATCAATGCCGAGGCGCTCGGGGACGGTCGGACGCTTGCCGGACAGGCCCGCGCGCTGGTGCTGGACGGCACCACCTCGGTCGAGGAGGCGCTGCGCGTCACCCGCACCCGGTCCGAGGACCTGCCGGCGATCGAGGCGGTGGCCTGATGCCCCGGTTCGACTATGTGGCCGTGGACGGCGGCGGGCGCACCGTCCGGGGCAGTCTGGACGCTGCCGATCTCGAGGCCGCCCGCGATCAGGTGGGCCGCAAACAGCTGATGCCGCTGGAGGTCCAGCCCGGTCGCGGTCTGTCGCGCACCGATGCCGCAAAGACCCCCGGCGGGACGAAGCTGGACGCCCGGGCGCTGGCGCTGGCCACCCGCCAGCTGGCGACCCTGATCTCGGTCGTGCCGGTCGAGGAGGCGGTGCGCACCCTCGCCCTGCAGGCCGAAAAGCCGAAGGTGCGGCGCTGTCTGGAGGCCGTCCATCAGGGGGTGGTCGAGGGGCGCCGCCTGTCCGAGGCCATGGCCGAACAGGGCCGCGCCTTTCCGCCGCTGTACCGGGCCATGGTGGCGGCGGGGGAATCCTCAGGCGCGCTGCAGCCCATCCTCGAGCGGCTGGCCGACGGGCTGGAGCGCGAGCAGGAGGTGCGCGGCAAGGTCATCACCGCCCTAGTCTATCCGGCGGCGCTGGCGGTCGTGGCGCTGGCCGTGATCACCGCCCTGATGACCTTTGTCGTGCCCAAGGTGGTCGACCAGTTTTCCAGCATGAATCAGGACCTGCCGCTGCTGACGCAGGGCGTCATCGCCGTCTCGCACGCCATGCGCGACTGGGGGCTGATCTTTGCCTTGGTGATGATCTGTCTGGGCGCAATCACGGGGCTGGCGCTGCGCCGTCCGGACCTGAGGCTGAAGGCCGACACCCTGCTGCTGCGTCTGCCGATCACGGGCCGACTGACGCGCGACCTGCACGCCGCACGCATGGCCCGCACCCTGTCGACCATGATCTCTTCGGGCCTTCCCATTCTGGAAGGGCTGAACCTGACCGCCCGCACCGTGTCGAACACCCGGCTGGCTGCCGCGACCCGCGTCATGGCCGATGTGGTGCGCGAGGGCGGCTCGCTGTCGGGGGCCATGCGCCGGGCCGATGTGTTTCCGCCACTGCTGGTGCATATGACCGCCTCGGGCGAGGGGGCCGGGCGGCTGGAGCCCCTTCTGGACCGCGCCGCCGACTATCTGGAACGCGAGTTCGCCACCTTTACCGCCGTGATGCTCAGCCTGCTGGAGCCCGGCATCATCATCGTCATGGGCGGGGTGGTGGCCCTGATCGTCCTGTCGATCCTTCTTCCGATCCTTCAGATCAACACCCTGGCCATGGGATGACATCATGACCCACACCTCTAACCGCACTCGCCCTCAAGCAGCGAGCGACCGCGTCGCGAGCGTCAGGGCGAAGCAAAAAAGAGCTGGCTTTACCCTCGTCGAGATGATGGTCACCATCGTCATCATCGGCCTGCTGGCGACGGTGGTCGTCATCAACGTCCTGCCCAGCCAGGACAAGGCCATGGTCGGCAAGGCCCGGGCCGATCTGGCGACGCTGGAAAATGCGCTCGAACAATACCGGCTGGACATGCTGGGCTTCCCGACGACGGGTGAGGGGCTGTCAGCCCTGACCGCCGTGCCGTCCGGCTCGCCGCGCGCGGACCGCTATCGCGCCGGCGGCTACATCCGCCGCCTGCCCGAAGACCCGTGGGGCAATGCCTACCAGTACCGCCGCGAGAGCCAGCACGGTCAGGCCTTCGACGTCTTCTCATACGGTGCCGACGGCAAGCCGGGAGGCGAGGGCAATGACGCCGACATCGGCAACTGGCAGGGCTGATCGCGCGCGCCGCGCGGGCTTCACCCTCGTCGAGATGATGGTGACGGTCGCCGTCATCGGGCTGGCGGCGACGGCCGTGGTCCTGGCAGCCCCCAACCCGACGCCCAGCCTGACGGTTGAGGCCGAGCGTTTCGCCGCGCGTCTGGTGCGGGCTCGGGAAGAGGCCATCCTGACCAACCGGCCGGTCGCGGTCGATATCGGCACCGAGGGCTATGGCTTTCGCGTGCGGGCCGAGGACGGCTGGACGCCCCTGACCGAGGGCCCGTTCGAGCGTGTGGCATGGGAAGAGGGCACCCGGATTGAATCGGCCGGCGGGGTCGAGGCCGTGATGTTCGACCCGGTGGGTCTGGCCGAGCCCGCGCGGCTGTCGCTCGGCCGCGACCGCGCCCGGGCGACGGTCACGGTCGATCTGGCCGGAGAGGTGCGTCTGGATGACTAGGCGCGCGGACAGGCGGTCGGGGTTCACCCTGATCGAGATGATGGTGGCGCTGGCGGTCTTCAGTCTGGCGGCGCTGGCCCTGTTGCGCCTGACGACCGAGAACACCCGCACCGCCGGTGAGCTGGAGACCCGCACCCTGGCCGGCATCGTCGCCGACAATCTGGCGGTCGAGACGCTCGTGGCGGTCGACCCGCCTGCGCCCGGCGAGACGGCGGGTGAGACCGATCTGGGCGGACGTCGCTGGATGTGGCGCCGGATCGTCAGCGGTACCGGCGATCCGGCCTTGCTGCGCATCGAGGTGCGGGTCTCGGACGACGGGGTGTGGACCTCGGCCGAGGCTGTCCTGTTCCGGGCGGTGTCGTGATGCGGAGGCGGGCCCGGGCGGGCTTCACCCTGACCGAGGTGCTGATCGCGCTCACGATCTTTGCCCTGATCGCGGCGGCGGGCACGGCGGTAATGGGCGTGTCGATCGACAGCCGCTTTACGGTCAAGGCGGCGTCCGAACGATTGGCCGAGGTCCAGCGTATGCGGGCCCTGCTGAAGGCCGATGTCAGTCAGGCCGTGGCGCGACCGCTGGCGGGCGGCGACGGGATCGCGCCCCTGCGCACCCGGGCCGTGGTCGGCGCGGCCCCGACGCTGGTGCTGGCCCTGACCCGAACGGGGGCCGGCGTCGGCCTGGACGAGGACGGGTCGGGCCTGATCGGCATCGAATATCATCTGGTCGAGGGTCGGCTGGAGCGTCGCGTGCGTCCCCATCCCGATGCGCCGGGACCCGGCGTGGTTCAGGTCGTCGCCACCGGCGTGACCGTGGCCGAGGCCTCCTTCGTCTCGCTGGGGGTCGAGACCCCGGTGTTCGAGCCCCGCCTTCGCCAGACCATGCCCGATGCCGTGCGGCTGCGTCTGACGCTGGAGACCTATGGCCCGCTGGACCAGCTGCTGCTGATCGGGAGCGGGCGATGAGGCGGGGCCGGACAGATCGAAAGGGCATGGCGCTGCTGACCGTGCTGCTGATGGTGACCGTCATGGCCGCCATTGCCGTGGCGCTGCTGGACGATGTTCGGTTCTCGACGCGGCGCGCCAGCAACCTCGCCTCCGTCGGTCAGGCCCAGTGGTATGCGCTGGGGGCCGAGGCCCTGGCGAGGAAGCGGATCGAGCGTCTGATCCGGCAGGCCGGGCCGGTCACCCCGACCGAGCCCGACTGGAACGGGCGCCCCTTCGCCTTCCCCATCGAGGCCGGGCAGATCACCGCCGTGGTCCGCGACGGGCAGGCCTGTTTCAATCTGAACAGCGTCGTCTCGGGCATTGAGGGGGCCTGGGTCGCCCGGCCGCGTGGGGCCGAGCAACTGGTGGCGCTCGGCCGGGCGCTGGGCGTCGATGAGGGCCGGATGCGGGCCGTCGCCGAGGCCCTGACCGACTGGATCGACAGCGACCAGACGCCCCTGCCGCGCGGGGCCGAGACCGCCGCCTATGCGGGGCGGCAACAGCCCCTCCGAACGCCCGGTACCCTGCTGCTGGAGCCCGGCGAGCTGCGCCTGATCCGGGGCGTGGATGCCGAGGTCTATGGCCGGTTGCGGCCCTTTGTCTGCGCCCTGCCGACGCCCGATCTGTCGCCGATCAATCCGAACACCCTGACCGTCGACGACGCGCCCCTGCTGGTCATGCTGTCCGAGGGGCGGCTGAACCCCGCCCGCGCCCGGGCCGCCATCGCCGCCCGCCCGCG
>CAYNDG010000136.1:4003-5056 GCA_964395805.1 uncultured Brevundimonas sp. | reverse complement strand
CGCCCCTCAAGCGTCGGAAATTTCTGGGCCCGACCGGCCGAGACCAGCCGTTCGATCACGGCGTCCGCCAGCTTCTGGTAGTGGCGGATCAGCTCGTGGACCGGCTGCCCCACGGCCTGGCTCTCCGGGACCGCGACCTTTTGCACGGCGTGCTGCAACTCAACCCCCGAGGCCTCCAGCACCTCGGCCAGATCCGGCCGGTGCAAAAGCTCAAAGGCCGTGACGCCGCGGCGGATCAGCCAGTCCTCGAGCACCCGACCGATCAGGTCTCGCGCATGAGGGGCATAGACGTCCTGCACGCCGCTACAGCGGGGGCCGACCTCATCATCGGGCACCACCCGCTTCTGCCGGACTTCGGGCGCGCCTTTTGTCAGCACCGTCAGGCTCGAGAACTCCATGGTCTCGGAGTCCAGGGTCTCCTTGGTGACGCGCACGGCAACAGCACGATTGTCGCCCAGGATATCTTCAGCCGTCTCGATCGCCTGGGCACGACTCTCGGTCGCCATCAGAAGGGCCCATGGCGCGGGTGCCGTCTTTCGGATGAAGACTTCGTAGTGGACGGGACCGGCCATGACACACCTGAAAACGCTACTCCGCCCCACACTGCCGGATAAGGGCTTAAGGTCGGGTTTCCCCTTGCAAGGCAAGCAACGGCGGCCGGGCTCTAGCCGCCCGGGGCGACGCGCCCTAATGTCACCGTGATTGAATCCGAACGGTTACGCTTGCTACGCGTTAGCCCCGGGACGGTGCGACGCATCGAAGCCTCTGAGGAGTGAACCTTGGCCAACATCACCCTGGTCGATGACGACGAGAACATCGTCGCCTCCGTGTCCCTGGCGCTGGAAAGCCATGGCCACAAGATCACGGCCTATCATGACGGGGCCTCGGGGCTGGAGGCCCTGCTGGCTTCCCCGCCGGACCTGGTGGTCCTTGACGTGAAGATGCCCCGCATGGACGGCATGGAGGTTCTGCGCAAACTGCGCCAGAGCTCCCAGATCCCCGTGATCATGCTGACCTCCAAGGACGAGGAGATCGACGAGATTCTCGGCTTCA
>CAYNDG010000136.1:3718-3949 GCA_964395805.1 uncultured Brevundimonas sp. | reverse complement strand
CTGCTGGAACGGGTCAAGGCCCTGCTGCGTCGCTCGGGTGTGGTCGGCGGCGAGGCCGATGCCCAGGGGGACGCCGCAGCCCGCGCAATCCGCCGCGGCAAGCTGACCATGGATCCGGCACGCCACGAAAGCACCTGGGATGGAAAGCCGGTCAAGCTGACCGTCACGGAATTCCTGCTGCTGCAGGCGCTGGCGCAGCGTCCCGGCTTCGTCAAAAGCCGCGACAACCTG
>CAYNDG010000136.1:0-3708 GCA_964395805.1 uncultured Brevundimonas sp. | reverse complement strand
ACGCCGCCTACGACGACCAGGTCTATGTCGACGACCGGACCATCGACAGCCACGTGAAACGCATGCGCAAGAAGTTCCGGGTCGTCGATCCGGAGTTTGATGCCATCGAGACCCTGTACGGCGTTGGCTACAGATACCGCGAAAGCTGAGACCGCAGAGCGTCGCGCGGACCGGCCCCGGCGGCGGTTCCGGCTGGTCGGGTCGCGCCTCGGCGCCCTGATTCTGGTCCTCAACCTGCTCAGCCTCCTGATCCTGTTCGTCGGGGCCCTGGCGCTCAACGAATGGCGGCGCGGCCTGATCGAGGCCCGTCAGGAGTCCCTGATGGCGCAGGCGGAACTGATGTCCAATGTGCTCGGCGAGCTCGGCATCACAACCGGCGTTCCGACACCCGCTCTGGACGAATATGAAACGGCCAAATGGCTGCGGGACAATTTCGTGCCGATCGGCCAGCGGGCCCGCGTCTTTGATCGTGACGGCCTGCCGGTCGCCGACAGCTATATGGTCACCGAGGCCATTCCCGGGGAGCCTCTGGGCCCGGCCCGCGGCGCCGGCAGCCCCGAGGCCCGCCCCGACCTCAATGCCGAGATCGAGGAAGACCGGCGGCTCGAGCAGGCGCGCCTTGAACTGGCAACCGAGATCGAGGCCGCCCTGACCGACGGTCCCCGTGCCGGCGTCCGGCGGGATGAAAGCGGCGATCGGGTCATTTCTGTCTCCCTGCCCATCCGCCATGTCCGGCAGGAACTGGGGGTGCTGACGCTCGAGGCCGCGGACGTTGACGAGATCCTCGCCGCCCAGCGGGCCGCCCTGATGCCCTTTGCCATTGTGGCCCTGGTCGTTTCCCTGTTCTCGTCGCTGCTGCTTCACCTGTTTGTGGCGCGGCCCGTCATGCGCCTGTCCGCCGCCGCCGACAGCGTCCGGCTGCAGCAGACCCGGGCGATCTCCATGCCCGATCTTGAGGAACGGCGGGACGAGATCGGCGATCTGGCGCGGTCACTCGAGACCATGACGCGCGCCCTGTCCGACCGGATGGAGGCGATCGAGCGGTTTGCCGCAGACGTCTCGCACGAGATCAAGAACCCCCTGACCTCGATCCGCTCGGCTCTGGAGACCCTGCCCCTGGTCAAGGCCGAGGCGCAGCGCGAAAAGTTGACCGCCCTTCTGCAGCAGGATGTCCGTCGGCTGGACAGGCTCATTACCGACATTTCCAATGCATCACGGCTGGATGCGGAACTGGCCCGCGATCGCCCGCGTATCCTCGATCTGGCGACCCTGCTCCGGGATATCGTCGACGTCTACCAGACGTCGGCACGGCCCGGGGATGTCCGGCTCGACCTGAGTATCGAAACGGCCGGGCCGACCCGCCTCGTCGGGCGGGATGGCCCGCTGGGTCAGGTCCTGCGCAATCTGATCGACAATGCCCGCTCCTTCAGCCCGCCCGAGGGGTCGGTCCGGATCATCCTTGACCGACCGAACGAGGGCACACCGGTCCTGCGCATCCGGGTCGAGGATAACGGCCCCGGGATCCCCGAGGAGAACCTCGAGACCGTCTTCCAGCGGTTCTACACCTCGCGGCCGAAGGGAACGACATTCGGCACCAATTCCGGCCTCGGGCTTTCGATCGTGCGCCAGATCGTCGAGGCCCATGGCGGAGAGGTGCGGGCCGAGAATATCGTCGATCCGGGGGCACCCGGGCAGGTGGCGGGGGCACGGTTCATCGTCATCCTGCCGTCCGGCGCATGACGGGTCCGGTCCAGATCCAGACCACAGTGGTCGCCCGCCGGGCCGGCGGCGGCTGGGTCGGAGTGGCCCTCGGCGGGCCGCCGGGCTCGGGCAAGTCGGGCCTGGCCCTCGCCCTGATGGCGCAGGACTGGCGGCTGGTGGCGGACGACGGCGCCCTCGTCTGGACCAGCGGCGGTGCGCTGTGGGCCCGGGCACCGACACCGACGCGCGGCCTGATCGAGGCGCGGGGGCTCGGGATCATCGCCGTGCCCTGTCGCGACGTGTGCAGGCTGGCACTGACGGTGACCCTGACCCCCGAAGATCCCGAGCGCCTTCCCGGGCGGGTTCACACACCCTGGCCGGGCGGGCCCCTGCCGGACCTGTCCGTCCGGGCCCACGATCCGCAGGGTCCCGATCGCATCGCCCGGGCGCTGTCCGAGGCCCTGCGACGCCCGGTCTCACCTTGATGCTTTAATCCGGCGCCCGTTTGCCCTATCAAGCCCGGCTCATGCGCCGGCTTTCTGTGCCGGCCGGGAATGACGCCGGGGATGGGTCCTGTCTTGGTGAAGCCTTCATGATCGGCCTTGTGATCGTCACCCACGGGGGTCTGGCCTCGGAATTCCTCGCGGCCATGGAGCACGTCGTCGGGCCCCAGCGCGGTGTGGCCGCTATCTGTATTGGCCCGGACGACGACATGGAGCGCCGTCGACGCGACATCGTCGATGCCGCAGGCGCTGTGAACGACGGCGATGGCGTCATCCTGCTGACCGACATGTTCGGGGGCACACCGTCCAATCTCGCCATTTCGGTGATGGAAGAGACCCGGGCCGAGGTCATCGCCGGACTGAACCTGCCGATGCTGATCAAGCTGGCCAGCGTGCGCGCCCGCGAGCCGATGGAGGCCTGCGTCGCCCATGCGCAGGACGCGGGCCGCAAGTATATCTCGGTCGCCTCCTGGGTTCTGTCGGGGGAAAAATGAGCGGCGGCGATACCCTTCCGACCGCCTCGGCAGTCGTCGACATCTGCAACTCGCGCGGTCTGCACGCCCGCGCCTCCGCCAAATTCGTCAAGCTGGCGTCCGGGTTCGAGTCCGACATCCGCGTGACCCGCGACGGCGTCACCGTCAACGCCCTGTCGATCATGGGGCTTCTGACCCTCGGCGCCGGAAACGGATGCGGTGTGACCATAGAGGCCGAGGGCCCGGATGCAGCCGCTGCCGTCGACGCCCTCCGGGATCTTGTGGCCCGACGCTTTGACGAGGACCAGTAGGCGGACCGCCTATACGCCCACGACCTCCCCGCCTTCCTTGACGAACCGTGCTGGCGGCTGGTCCAGCAGGTCCAGCACCCGTTCCGACGGTCGGCACAGGGCGGCCCCCTTCGGCGTCACCACGATCGGGCGGTTGACCAGCACAGGGTCCTCGACCATCGCCGCCAGCAGGGCCTGATCACTGACGCCCTCGGCGGTCAGGCCGCGTTCCCCGGCCGTGGTGCCGCGCTCGCGCAGCAGCCCCTTCAGCCCCTCGCCCGTGCGGGCCGCCAGATCGGTCAGCTGATCCGCCGTCCAGCCGGTCTTCAGATATTCGACCACCTCGGGCTCAACGCCTGATGCCCGGATCATCTCGACCACATTGCGCGACGTGCCGCAGTTCGGATTGTGATAGACGGTGACGGTCATGGGTCCCCTCTGGCAGGGTCTTTCCGGACGGACGCCTGGTGGAGCCGAGGGGAGTCGAACCCCTGACCTCGTCATTGCGAACGACGCGCTCTACCAACTGAGCTACGGCCCCGATCCATGCTCGGGCACAGGCGAGCGCGGGACATAGGCGGGCGGGCCTTGTGGTGTCAATGGCGTCTTGCGTCAGCTCGCCCTTGGACGCCGGGAGCGGCTCAGGCTAGAACCGGTCAACGATACCCCGCCATTTCCGAAAAGGATCGACATGGGCCCCGCCATCGCCGGTTTCATCTGCTTTCTGGTCGACTCCGTCTT
>CAYNDG010000135.1:4931-5129 GCA_964395805.1 uncultured Brevundimonas sp. | reverse complement strand
ATGGTGGCCTTGGCGCGCGCCGGTTCCTATTATGTTTCATCCATGTCCGACTCGCCCCCCCTCCCTCCCCGAATTTCCGATCTGGCGCGGGCCGCTGCGCCGCGGCCCGACTATTTGCAGGGCCTGAACCCCGAGCAGCGTGAGGCGGTAGAGACAACCGAAGGACCGGTGCTGGTTCTCGCCGGCGCCGGCACGGGC
>CAYNDG010000135.1:4622-4869 GCA_964395805.1 uncultured Brevundimonas sp. | reverse complement strand
GGGAGCTGCTGGCCGTTACCTTCACCAACAAGGCCGCGCGCGAGATGCGCGAGCGGATCACCCATCTGATCGGGCCGTCGGCCGAGGGCCTGCGTTGGCTGGGCACCTTCCACTCGATCGCCGCCCAGATCCTGCGCCGCCATGCGGAGCTGGTGGGTCTGCGGTCCAGCTTCACCATTCTGGACACGGACGATCAGGAACGCCTGCTGCCCCAGCTGATGGAGGCCGAGGGCCTCGACACCAAGCG
>CAYNDG010000135.1:3916-4597 GCA_964395805.1 uncultured Brevundimonas sp. | reverse complement strand
CGCACCCTGGCCAGTCTGGTCGATCACTGGAAGAACCGCGGCTGGACCCCGGCCAAACTTCCGGGGACGGAGGATTTCGCCAACGGCAAGGCCAAGTCGCTGTATGCCGCCTACCAGAACCGGCTGAAGACCCTGAACGCCTGCGATTTCGGCGATCTGCTACTGCACAACCTGACAATTCTGTCGGAGCATGCAGATATCGCCGAGGATTACCGCCGGCGGTTCCGCTACATCCTGGTCGACGAATATCAGGACACCAATGTCGCCCAGTATCTGTGGCTGCGGCTGCTGACGTCCTCGACCGGCAACGTCTGCTGCGTCGGCGATGACGACCAGTCGATCTATGGCTGGCGCGGGGCCGAGGTCGACAACATCCTGCGCTTCGAGCGGGATTTTCCCGGCGCGAAGATGGTCCGCCTGGAGCGCAACTACCGGTCGACGGGCAATATCCTCGGCGCGGCCTCGGGCTTGATCGCGGGCAACCGGGGCCGACTGGGCAAGACACTCTGGACCGAGGACGACAGCGGCGACAAGGTGCGGGTGCGCGGGGTCTGGGATGGCGAGGCCGAGGCACGGTTGATCGCCGACGAGATCGAAACCGCACGCAAGTCCGGTATGAAATACAAAGACATGGCCGTCCTTGTTCGCGCATCATTTCAGATGCGGGCGTTCGAGGAACGC
>CAYNDG010000135.1:0-3793 GCA_964395805.1 uncultured Brevundimonas sp. | reverse complement strand
CCCAAGCGCGGCATCGGCGACACCTCGGTCCAGAAGATCCTGCATCTGGCGCGCACGGCCGGCATCTCGGCCATGGCTGCCGTCCACCGGCTGATCGAGTCGGACGAGCTTCAGGCCCGGACGCGCACCGCCCTGGCCGGCTTCGCGCGCGACCTGCACCGCTGGCGCACCCTCGCCGCTGATACCCCCCACCCCCAGCTGACCGAAGTCATTCTGGAGGAGAGCGGCTACACCGACATGCAGAAGGCCGACCGCCTGACCGGTCAGACGCGGCTGGATAACCTCAAGGAGCTGGTCCAGGCCATGCAGGGGTTCGACACCCTCCAAGCCTATCTGGAGCATGTGTCGCTGGTGATGGACATGGAGCGGGCCTCGGGCGACGACTCTGTCCAGATCATGACCCTGCACGGCGCCAAGGGGCTGGAGTTCCCGCTGGTCTTCCTGCCCGGCTGGGAGGAAGGCGTCTTCCCCAGCCAGCGCAGCATCGACGAAAAGGGCGAAAAGGGCCTCGAGGAGGAACGCCGCCTCGCCTATGTCGGCCTGACCCGCGCCCGCCGCGATGCCCGCATCAGCTTTGCGGCCAACCGTCTGGTCTATGGTCGATGGACCGCCCAGATGCCCAGCCGCTTCGTCGACGAACTGCCGATCGACAACGTCCAGCCGGAAAGCGAGACCGGCTATTACGGCGCCGCCCCCAGCGCCCGTCAGGTTCAGGACCGCTGGTCGGAAGGCACGACCTTTGGCGGGGGCTATGACAGCCCCGGCTGGAAACGGGCCCAGCAGCGCAGCGCCACCGGCTCGGCCCACCGCGCATCACCGATTGAAGGCGTCGCTCGCCGCATCGAAAGCCCGGCAACGGCGGCCCCTTCGGGCCAGTGGAGCCGGGGCGAGCGAGTCTTTCACCAGAAGTTCGGCTATGGCCGCATCCAGGGCGTCGAGGGCAACAAACTGCGTGTCGCCTTTGACAAGGCCGGCGAGAAGAAGGTCATCGACAGCTTCGTCGAAAAGGCCTGAGCGCCAAACTTTCCAACCCTTCGTTAACGCCGGACGCGCACCCTCCGTCCGTGCGCCCGGCCCTCATAGAATCAGCTCCCGCGCCGCCCCTGTGGGAACAGGTAGCGGCAGGCTTTGTGATCGTCATGCTGACGGGCGCGCTGATCGGGCCGGTCTTCGCGCCGACGCAGGAGGAAACGCCGATCCTGAGGCTGGTCTGGCTGCCGGTCTATGCCATCACCCTGACCCTGATCCTGAACCGGCTCGGCCGCATGGCCTCGGCGTGGCCGGCATGGCTTCTCGTAGGGGCTCTGACGCTTCTGGCCCTCGCCTCGCGCTACTGGTCCATTGATCCCGAGGTCACCGACCGACGCGTGATCGCCCTGTTCATGTCCAGTGCCTTTGCCGTCTATCTCGGCGCGACCTTTGTCGGTTCGCACCTGCCGCGCCTGCTGATGCACACTGGCCTGGTGATGGCGGTCGGCAGTCTGGTGATGGTTCTGGCCTTCCCGGCCATCGGTATTCACCAGGCCGATAATGCCGGGCTCTGGCGCGGGCTCTGGTACGAAAAGAACCAGATGGGGATCGTCATGGTCGCGACCGCCGTGGCCACCGCCGCTGTCCTCGCCTCAGGCGACAATCCCGGGCGGGGACGCCGGGTGGCGCTCCTGACGCTGGTCCTCAGCATCGGGCTGATGCTGGGCACCCAGTCCAAGACATCCCTGCTGTGCCTTCTCATCGGCCTTGGAACCGTCACCGGCCTCTGGGTCATGCGGCGGGGCGGACCGGCCCTGTCTGTTGTCGCCGTCTGGGCGGCGATCACGGCCGCAGGGGTCGGCGCCTGGGTCTGGACGGACAACTCAGCTCTCATCCTTGAGCTGCTGGGCAAGGACCCGACCCTGACCGGGCGGACCGATATCTGGGAAAGCCTGATGCGACGGGTCGCCGAACGCCCGTGGACCGGGTTTGGCTACAGTGCCTTCTGGGGCAAGGAGTCCGTGCCCGCCCATTACGTCCGGCTGGAAACCGGCTGGCTGGTTCCCTCAGCCCACAACGGCTGGATCGACCTGCTGGTCCAGGTCGGTTGGCCCGGCACCGTCCTGGTCGGCGCCGTCATGGCCCTCGCCCTTGTGGCGCTCGTGGCACGGCTCGGCGGACAGGGGGCCCGCGAAGGCGGATTCTCGCTGGCCTATCTCATGGTGTTCGCGGTTTTGAGTGCCTCGGAAAGCGTCCTGCTCAGCCATGCGAACCTGCCCTGGGCCCTTTTTCTTGCCCTCATGACCCGCAGCCTGACGCCTGATCCGATGCCGCAGCGCCACACCGCCACGGTTCCGCTTGCCCGAGGCCGTAGAGGGGCCTACCTGACCTCCCCTCGAATCGTTCCAGACTGAGGCCATGCCCTCTTCGCCCTCGCCGTCCCTCTTCGATCTGCCCGATCCCGAGCCTGAAAAGCCGGCGATCGAGCCCGTGCGGCCGGTCGTGGCCCCCGTCGCGGCGCCACGGGCCTCCGAGGTCCCCGAGGCCCCGGCAGGAACGACCGGCTATTCCGCGGCTTCGATCGAGGTTCTTGAAGGGCTGGAGCCCGTTCGCAAACGCCCCGGCATGTATATCGGGGGCACGGACGAGCGCGCCCTGCACCACCTCTTCGCCGAGGTGCTGGACAACGCCATGGACGAGGCCGTGGCCCGCCATGCCAAGCTGATCAAGGTCGAGCTGGACAGCGAGGGCTATCTGTCGGTCCAGGACGACGGTCGCGGCATCCCCGTGGACCCGCATCCCAAACACCCGGGCAAGTCTGCGCTCGAGGTCGTCATGACCGTACTGCACTCGGGCGGCAAATTCTCGGGCAAGGCCTATGAGACTTCGGGCGGCCTGCACGGCGTCGGCGTCTCCGTCGTCAACGCCCTGTCCGAGCGACTTGAAGTCACGGTCTGGCGCGATGGCTTCGAATGGGGGCAGACCTTCTCGCGGGGCCTGCCGCTGACCGGCCTCGAAAAGCGGCAGCCGTCGAAGAAGCGTGGCACCCTGATCCGTTTCAGGCCCGACGAGCAGATCTTCGGCGCCGGCACCGCGTTCCGTCCTGCCCGCCTGTTCCGCATGACGCGGTCCAAGGCCTATCTGTTCCGCGGAGTCGAGATCCGCTGGACCTGCGCGCCCGAGCGGATTGTCGACGCCACACCCGATCAGGCCGTTCTGCATTTTCCGGGCGGGCTCGCTGACGCTCTCTCGGACAGGATCGGCGACCTCGAAACCGTGACCCCCGCTTTCAGCGGCCGCGTCGAACGCAAGGGTGAGGCGGGTGCCGTGGAATGGGCCGTGACCTGGAGCCCGGCCGGGTTCGGGGAGGCCGACGGCTTTGTCGCCTCCTACTGCAACACGGTCTCGACTCCTGACGGCGGCACCCATGAGGCCGGTTTCCGGGCGGCCCTGGTCAAGGGTCTGAAGGCCTATGGCGAACTGTCGAACGAAAAGCGGGCCTCGATCATCACGGCCGAGGACGTCATCGCGAACGCCGGAGCCATGATCTCGGTCTTCCTGCGCAACCCGGAGTTCCAGGGACAGACCAAGGATCGCCTGTCGTCGCCGGAGGGTGCCCGACTGGTCGAGCAGCTGGTCCGGGACCCGTTCGACCACTGGCTGACTGAAAGTCCCAAACAGGCTGCGACCTTGCTGGGCTTCGTCATCGACCGGGCCGAGGACCGGCTGAAGCGCCGCAAGGACAAGGAGGTCCAGCGTGCCGCCGCCACCCGCAAGCTGCGCCTGCCCGGCAAGCTGGCCGACTGCACCCGCCAGGCGGCAG
>CAYNDG010000134.1:0-5157 GCA_964395805.1 uncultured Brevundimonas sp. | reverse complement strand
GGCGACCATCAGCCCCAGGCCGGTGGCGGCCACCATGAATCGCCGCGTACGCCCCTGCCTCCGGCCTCGCGACAGAGCCACCATCGAGATGGGGGCCGCAAGGCCGATAAAGCCCCAGTGGATCCACGCCACCTCTACCCACGCCCCCAGGACCGGCAGGGTCACGGCCAGCACGGGCAGCGCCAGACAATGGATCAGGCACAGGCCGGACAGCGATATGGCGGCCAGATCTCCCGTGCGTGGGGCGGCTTGGACAGGCATGAGGCGGACTCCTTCGCGGTTTCCCCTCGATATGTTATAGTATAACAAATACGCAAGGGGCTGCTGTGATCGCGCTGGAAGAATGCTGCGCATAAGGAACCTTCAGGTCGGCAGGGCCGGCCAGCCCGTCGCCCGCCTCACAGACGCAGGGTTGCCCGCTGGCGAGCCGTCATCGACGACGGCGCGGCCCGCATCATCGACGCGGCGACGGGTAGTGAGGCGTCCCTCAGACCTCGGTGAGCACTCCGGCACCTGTGGGAGCGACGTCCACCCGGTACCGTTTCACCGGCCTGAGCTGATAGGGTTTGGCGAAGATGGTCGAGACCGCCATCAGGGCCACGTCGGCCTGGTCCGGTTTCAGTGTGACCAGCACAAACCCCTTTGAGGCCTGGTCGCAAAAGATGACTTCTTCATTGGCCGCCGACAGGGCCATGCCGAGCGGCAGATTGCCGAGTGCATCTGCGGGTGAAGGGCTGGACACGGCGCTGGTGCCGAACTCGACGGCCCGGCGGTCGCCCGCGTCGTCATGCAGTTCATTGACCCAGAAGGCGTGGCTGTCACCGGCCAGCACCAGCGGCTGAACCCCGGCCTCGGCGAAGGTCTGGTACAGACGCTCGCGGGCCGCGGGGAAGCCGTCCCAGGCATCCAGATTGAACGGCACACCCAGTTTGAACAGGCCGATCACCTGCTCCACCCGGGCGCGGATCTCGGGGGTCAGGCCGGCCAGCATCCCCTCGATCTGTGCCGGGGGCAGCATCGTCGTGACGTCGGGGCCCTGCACCCGGGCCATCACCACCTGATTGCCGAGAATCTGCCACGGTCGACCGGCTTCGCGTGACTGCGCCAGCTCCCGGCCCAGCCAGTTGCGCTGGCTTTCGCCAAGCAACTCCCGCGCCGGATCATTGCGGCGCGCCATAAAGGCCTCGATGTCCGGCACAGGCGTGCCATCCGGGCCGGGCCTCATCGTCAGGTCGCCATAGTCGAGCGGCGCCGTGCGCGCCGTCAGCCGCGTCTCGACCATCATCAGACTGGCCAGATCGCCGAAATGGAAGGTCCGGTTGATGGCTTCCGACAGAGTGCCGGGGGCCGCCTCGCGGATCGGCATCCACTCGTAATAGGCCTTCAGCGCGGCGGCCTTGCGGACGGCATAGTCGCCCTCGGTCTCGGGCTGGTGGTTCTCGGCGCCGCTGACCCAGCTGTCGTTGGTGACCTCGTGGTCGTCCCAGACGCAGATGAACGGCGCCCGCGCATGGGCGGCCTGCAGGTCGGGATCGGTCTTGTACTGGGCATGCCGGCGGCGATAGTCGGCCAGGCTGACGATCTCGTGCGGCGGGTCCGGCAGGCGGTTCAGGCGTCGGCCGGTCGCCATGCCATAGGCGTCATCCTCCGCCCCGTATTCATAGATGTAGTCGCCCAGGTGGACGACGGCATCCAGACGCTCCAGCCCGGCGATGGCGTCATAGGCATTGAACAGTCCGCCCGGGTACAGCTGGCACGAGACGACCGCGAGGGTGACCTCGGGGGTCGCCCCCGCGGGCAGGGTCCGGGTGCGCCCGACCGGCGATACCGTCTCGTCCACCCCGAACTGGAAATAATAGTCCCGGCCCGGCTGGAGGCCGTCGGCAACCAGCTTGACCGTATAGTCCCGGTCCGGACCTGTCGTCAGGGTGCGGATCGTGGCGGCGGCGAAATCAGGCGTGCTGTCGACGGACACAACAACGGTCAGGGTGCCGTCAAAGCCTTGGGGCGGCGTCACCCGCGTCCACAGTACGACCGAGTCCGGCGCCGGGTCGCCGCTGGCCACACCATGGTCAAAGCGAACATCGACCGCCGCGACCGGGCCCGTACCGGCGACTGTGGCACAGGACGCGGTCCCGGCCCCGAACAGGCCCAGAAGGCCGCGGCGATCGATTTTCATGGTCAGATCCTCGAGCATGATCGTTTGAGGCAGAACCACTTTGTGGTTCTGGCGAGAGCGTGAATCATGCTCTCGCTCAATCCCGGAGCCTGATTCACCGCATCGGAGGAATCGCGAAGCGATTCCTCCTCAACGGATCAGGCTCTAGTAGCGCAGGCGGACCGACAGGCCCCAGGTCAGGGGACGACCGGCAATGAAGGTCGGCATGCCGAGGGCGTCGCCGGTGTTGCCGGCATCCTTGACATATTCCTCGTCCAGCAGGTTCTCGCCAAACGCCTCGACCGTCCAGTCGCCCGAGGTTGGCTGGTAGCGAACCCGCAGGTTGACCAGGCCAAAGGCGTCCTGGAACTCATCCTGGATCAGGTCGGGCACGAAGTTCGACACCTGCAGGGCCGGGATGTCGTTATCGTCGCTGAAAAAGACTTTCGACTGCCAGGTGTACGTCGGCTGGATCTCGAACGCGCCGCCGCTGACCGGCAGGGTCCAGACCGCCCCGATCGAGGCCATGTGATCGGGCGACAGGCGGAACCGGTTGCCGTCATAGATGCCGGATTCAAAGCGCGAGTGGTTGTAGCCATAGGTGCCGAACAGCTCGAGCGTATCGGTGGCGAGGAAGGCGAACTGGCCTTCAAAGCCCCAGGCGCTGGCTTCACCGGCATTGGTGACGATGAAACGCGTGCCGTCCTGGATGGTCGTCTGGAAATTCTCGTAGTCGTAGCGATAGACCGAGCCGTCCAGACGCAGGCGTCCGTCGGCCGCCGCATATTTGACGCCGACCTCGAAGCTGTCGACGGTTTCGGCATCGACCTCGGTGAAGGTGGGGTTGCCCAGCGGGGCCGAGGGCGACCGCGCGCTCAGCACCTTGGGACGACGTCCGCGGGCATAGTTGGCGTACAGGCTGGCGTTGTCCGACACGGCATAGCGGGCGGTCAGACGCCAGGTCATGCCGTCGTCCTCCAGATCGCCATAGACAAAGTCGCCGTTGTTTGGCGTCGGCTGCGACGTCAGGCCGAACGGCGGGAAGCCGGCCGAGGGCGGCAGGCCGACTGAACCCGGCGTCGCCAGTCCGCCGACCACACCGTTGGCAAAGGCGCCCAGCGCGGCGGCCTGGGCCAGGGCCTGGGGTGTGCCGACCGCGATCAGGGCAGCGATCTGGGCCTGAACCTGCTGCACGGCCAGCAGGCCGCCGAGAATGGAGCGGCCATTGTTCAGCTCGCTGGCAAAGCCGGTGGTCTTGTCGTCGCGGGTATAGCGCAGACCGCCCGAGACCTCGAGCCGGTCGGTGACCTGGAACGTCACATCGCCGAACACGTCCCACGATGTCAGCTCGCTGCTGTTGGTCGGGGTTTCGATGTGGACCGGCTTCAGATTGGCGGCGATACCCGCGATGGCCGGGCCGGGCAGGCCGAAGCCCGCCAGGATCGGGTTCAGAATGGCCGGGGAGCCATAGAAGGCCGCCGGCAGGGTGCTGATCCCGTTCGCCATCGGGTTGCCGTCCAGCAGGCCGGCCAGCTGGGCCAGCGCCATCCGCTCGTCGAACTGGGTCGGGGTGCGCTGATAGCCTTCCTCGCGGAACCAGCCGCCGCCGAGGAAGCCCGTGAGGCGACCGCCATTATCGAAGTTCAGGCGCAGGTCCTGACTCCACTGCTCGCCAAAGGCATCTTCGGCGGCAGTCAGGATCGGCAGGGAGACGCCATCGGCGTCGAACGTCTCATAAGAGTCGAACCGGCGGTAGGCGGTGGTCGAGTTGAGGGTGAAAGCCGGGGAGAGGTCCAGTCGGCCAAGGCCTGTGACACCCCAGACCTCGCGCTCGAGACCCAACACCTTGCCACCATCGAACGCTGCGGTCGGGGTCAGGGCGGCACCCTCCCACGGATCGCGCCCGCCCAGAACGGTGCCGGTTGTCGGATCGGCGGGCTCATAGGCGATCGACTTGAAAGACGTGCCCGAGGTGTTGTCGGTCTGATAGTTGGCGATCACATCGAAGCGGAAGCCGTCGTTCGGCTCGAAGGCGATGCCCAGGCGGTAAGCTTCGGTGCCCACGCTGTTGTAATCGGGCCCGCCCAGCAGGTTCTCGACCGTGCCGTCCTGGCGCTTCAGGCGGGTAGCGAAACGCAGGCCGACCACATCGCCGAGCGGCAGGTTGAGCATCAGCTCGGCGCTGACCAGGCCATAGTTGCCCGCGCGGATCTCGGCCGCCGAATCGACGACCCCCGGCTGCGCCCGGTTCTGGACGATGTTGACGGCCCCGATCAGCGCGCCGCGACCATACAGGGTCGATTGCGGCCCCTTGGCCACCTCGATGCGTTCCAGATCGAACAGCTCGACGAAGGAACCCCGCGCCTTGGAGATCGACACCCCGTCCTGGAACACCGACACCCGCGGCTCGGTGGTCGAGGCCCCGTCATCCGAAGTGATGCCACGCATGACAAAGCCGGGATTGTTCGGAGACTGGTTCTGAACCAGGAAGCCCGGGACATAGGCCGAGAGGGCCTCGAAATCCTGAACGCCGAGATCCTGCAGGCGCTCGCCGGAATAGGTCGTCAGCGCAAACGGCACCTCGATCGGGTCCTGGGCGCGCAGCTGTGCGGTGACGATGATTTCGTCCAGCTGGGTCGTCGGGTCCGCCTCCTGGGCGAAGGCCTGGCCGGCGGGCAGCGACAGCGCCCCCACGGCGACCGTCAGGAGCAGCTTTTGCTGGAATTGAATACGCATGGTGACGTCATCCCCGTTGATCACAGGGCTGACCATCTAAACGCCGTTCATGTGCGAACGGCGACGCTTCTGTGGGGCTCACGCGACCGTAAATCGATGAATCCGTTACGGTCCATCTGCCAACGGACAGCTTGACCAGCTGTCGAGGAACGACCGCTTTACAGGATCACCAATCGGGGTCTTCACTGGCCGCAACAGAGAACCCCGAGGTGAATGCGTGGGCGACAGGGCGGACAGGAGCCACAGCGACCGGGTGCGCCGCA
>CAYNDG010000133.1:0-5197 GCA_964395805.1 uncultured Brevundimonas sp. | reverse complement strand
CCTTCGTCCAGCTCGACATCGAAGACCACCATCATCGGCGGCTCCTGACCCTCGAGGAGCAGTATCTCGAACTCCCGATCCAACTCCTTGGCCTGTGGCCAGTTCTGCAGGAGCGCGGTCACAGCAGCGTCCAGCACCTCTTCCTCGCCCGGCTCCGGCGTGTAGCGGGTGGCATAGAGGCTGACCAGGGAGCGCCCTATCCACGTGATACAGGCGACATCCTCGCCTCCCCCCCGGCTGAAGAGGTGTATCCGGTCCGCATCGTCAAAACCGACGAACTCGCAGGTCATGCCGCTTGGAACGTGTCGAACCGTAGGGGTCTCTGTGGTCGTGATGTTGACGAACCACTCGCCCGCCCTGGCCTCTGCGATAATGGCATCCGCATGGGCCCGGGCCTCCGCGACCGTGGTTTCCTGCGCCTGAGCAGCTGCTGGCAAGGCCAGCAGAAACAGGCCCATGAGAGCCGCAGACAGATAACGGGACATGGTGGAACTCTCGTTGGAACAGGCAGGCAGATGACCACGCGGACGCTCCCGCGTCCATGCCGGGATCAGGCGGGTTTCCGCAGGATGTACTCGTCGTCCATCCAGTGGCCGACGGGGAACTGATACTCGCCGGCCTTTTCGAAGCCGTAGGCGGCGTAGAGTTTCTGGGCCTTCAGATTGCCGCTCCAGACGCCGATCCACTGGGCGCCGGTGCCGTGTTCGGTCATCCAGTCCATGGCCACCTTGAGCAGGCGGGTGCCGAGGCCCAAGCCCTGCGCCTCCCTGAGGATGTACAGCCGTTTCAGCTCGGTCTCGCCGGGGCGGGCGTCGGGGTGGGGCAGGGCGTTCGGGCCCGTGTTGGCAAAGCCCAGCAACTGGCCGTCGCGCTCGGCCACCCACCAGCCCATGGCCGGATCGGCCAGCCGGACCTGTGTGGCCTCGACGCTGAAGACCGCCTCCATGAACACCGCGAGGTCGTCTTTCGGATAGGGAATGCCGAAGCCGTCCATGAAGGTCTCGACGAAGGTGCGGGACCCGGCCTCGGACAGGGCGGGGGCATCGTCCATGCGGGCCGGGCGGATCAGAATATCGCTCATCCCGGGCGCTTATCACGGTCTTGAGAGACAGGCGACAAGCCGGGATTCGCGGCCTAGTCTGGGGGCAATGACCCTGCCGATCTTTACCCATCCCGACATGACC
Organism: uncultured Brevundimonas sp.; assembly: GCA_964395805.1. Lineage (GTDB taxonomy): Bacteria > Pseudomonadota > Alphaproteobacteria > Caulobacterales > Caulobacteraceae > Brevundimonas. The sequence continues at coordinate 4,013 of CAYNDG010000133.1, read as the reverse complement.
GGACACCAGCCCGGCATCGGCCATCCCGAGCGGCCCGAGCGGCTGGCCGCGGTGCTGGCGGCGCTGGCGGACGCCGGATTGGACGGCAATCGCCGCGCGGCGACCGAGGCCTCGGTCGAGGATCTCGAGCGGCTGCACCCGGCGGCCTATGTGGCCAGCATTCTGGACGCCTCGCCGACGGTGGGCCGGGTGTCGCTGGACGCCGATACCCACCTCTCGCCCGGCAGTGTGCGCGCGGCGCGTCTGGCGGCAGGCGCCGTGGTCGATGCCGTGCGCGCCGTGATGGGCGGGGAGATGGACCGGGCCTTCTGTGCCATCCGGCCGCCGGGCCACCATGCCGAGCCCAACCAGTCGATGGGCTTCTGCCTGTTCTCGAACGTCGCGGTCGCGGCACGAGTGGCGCAGGCCGAGGGGGCAGGGCGCGTCGCGGTGGTGGATTTCGACGTCCATCACGGTAATGGCACCCAGGCGGCGTTCGAGGCCGACCCCAGCCTGTTCCTGGCCTCGATCCACCAGATGCCCCTCTATCCCGGCACCGGCGCCCCGTCCGAGACGGGCGTCGGCAACATCGTCAATGCAGCGGTAGAGCCGCATGCGGCGCGCGAGGCCTGGCGCCGCACCTTTGCCGACAGGCTGATACCGGCGTTGGAAGCCTTTTCGCCGGACCTGATCCTGATCTCGGCCGGTTTTGACGCGCATCGCCGCGATCCGTTGGCGCACCAGAGCCTTGAGGCCGAGGATTTCGCCTGGGCGACGCGGGCGGTGGTCGAGGTGGCGCGGCAGGTCTGTGCGGGCAAGGTTGTCAGTTCGCTGGAGGGGGGCTACGACCTCGAGGGTCTGGGGCGATCTGCTGTGGCCCATGTTCAGGCGCTGGGGGAGGAATGAGGGACACGCCGACCGACAGTCCTGCTGTCGCCAGCCGCCCCGTTGCCATGCTGGATCCAGACCGTCTCAATGATCTGGCCGCAGATCACACGCGCCGGGAAGCCGAATCGGCCAAGCCCCTGCCTGCGACGAGCGGCGCCATCGTGCTGGCCCGCCACGGCGAGCCGGCCCTGTCGCGCAAATGCCTGATCACCGCACGCCAGTACCGCGACTGGTGGGGCAAGTATGAGCTGGGCGGCCTGCTGGAAGGCCAGACGCCACCGGCCGAACTGTTGCTGACGGCGGAGGGCGCTGCCCTGATCCTGTCGTCGACCCGCCAGCGGGCTATCGAGACGGCCGCGGCCATTTCCGGCGACCGTGAGGTGATCAGCGACGCCCTGTTCATCGAAGCGCCCTTGCCGCCGCCGCCGTTTCCGGACTGGTTCAAGCTGTCGCCCCGCTGGTGGGGTGTAGTGTCGCGCTTCTGGTGGCATGCCTTTGACCACCATCAGGGACAGGAAACCCGCCGCGAGGCCGAGGCCCGGGCCGATCGCGCCGCCCGCCTGCTGATCGAGAAGGCGGCCATGGGGGGCGATGTGCTGGTGCTGGCCCACGGCTATTTCAATCACATGGTGGGGCTCTGTCTGAAGGCCCACGGGTGGCGGCTGGTGCATAACCAAGGCTTCAAATACTGGTCGCAGCGGCGATACGTGAAGCGCTGAGCCTCGGCCTGTCTTGCCTGTCCCTGCCGGGCCTGTCAGAACCGCTGCCATGACTGCCGCCGACCCCAAGACCGACCCGGACCTGTCCTTCGAAGACGCCCTGTCGCGGCTGGAAGGCATCGTATCGCGCCTCGAGTCCGGGCAGGCTCCCCTGGAGGAGTCGATCAGCCTGTACGAGGAGGGGGCGCGCCTGAAGGCCCTGTGCGAGGCGCGGCTGAAGGCCGCCCAGCTGCGTGTCGAGCAGATCGTTGTCGGTCCTGACGGCAAGGCGGCCGGGGCTGAAGCCGCCGGTTTCGAGTGATGGCCGGGCCCACCGCCGAGCAGATCACCTTTGACGACTTCATGAAGGTTGACGTGCGGGTGGGCCGGATCGTCACTGCCGAGCCCTTTCCGGAAGCGCGCAAGCCCGCGTTCCGGCTGACGATCGATTTCGGCCCCGACATCGGGGTCAGGAAGTCTTCGGCCCAGATCACCCGCCATTACAGCCCCGGGCAGCTGGTCGGCCGGATGGTGGCGGCCGTCGTGAACTTTCCGCCGCGCCAGATCGGGCCGATGATGTCCGAGGTGCTGACTCTGGGCTTTCCCGACGCGGACGGCGAGGTGGTTCTGGTCGGCGTGGATCGCGAGGTCCCGGTCGGCGGGCGGCTGTTTTGATCCCGCTGGCCGCCAACTCGCCGGAGCAGGGGGTGATCGACCGGATCGCCGAGGTCGCGGACCTGATCACGGTGGCGCTGGACGAACTGTTGCCCCGGGCGGATGGTCCCGAGTCCCGCCTGACCGAGGCCATGCGCTATGCGGCTCTGGGGCCCGGCAAGCGCCTGCGGCCCTTCTTTGCCATTGAGGCCTCGCGCCTGTTCGATCTGGATGAGGGGCCGGTGCTGCGCGCGGCGTGCGCGCTGGAATGCGTGCACGCCTATTCGCTGATCCATGACGACCTCCCCTGCATGGATGACGACGACATGCGCCGGGGGCGGCCGGCGCTGCACCGCTCCTCTGACGAGGCGCCGGCGGTGCTGGCCGGGGATGCGCTGCAGACGGCGGCCTTTGACATCCTGCTGGACCCCGAGACCCACGACGATCCGGCGATCCGGTGCGAGCTGGCGCGGCGGCTGTCCTATGCCTCGGGCGCGCGGGGCATGGCGGGTGGCCAGATGATCGACCTGATGGGGGTGCGCGACGATCTGGGCGGTGTGGCGCGGATGCAGCGGCTGAAGACCGGAGCCCTGATCACCCACGCCTTCGAGATCCCGCTGATCATCGGCGACATCCGCGACGAGCGACGCACGGCCCTGATCGCCTTTGCCCACGACCTGGGGCTGGCCTATCAGATCGTCGACGACGTGCTGGACGCCGAGGGCGACGAGGCCCTGCTGGGCAAGGCCGCCGGTGGCAAGGATGCCCGCCTCGGCAAGACCAATTTCGTGACCCTGCTGGGCCTGGAGGCCGCCCGCGAGCGGGTCGCCCATCTGAGGGATCAGGCCCGGGGACATCTGGAGGTCTTCGGCGAGGAGGCCGAGATGCTGAAGGCCAGCGTCGATGTGGTGCTGAAGCGGCGCTCCTGAGCGGATCATCTGCGGCAATCAGGCATTCCTCAGGAATCCCTCACTGGTGTTCCGTACCCCCGTCAATCATGTAGAGAAGACAGAGGGCGATCTCGCGCCCGACACTGAGCCCGTTTCATGCCCGATACCCCCCTGCTCGACACCGTCAAGGTTCCCGCCGACTCGCGCGGGCTGACCACGCCCCAGCTGAAGCAGCTGGCCGATGAGGTGCGGGCCGAGGTGATCGATGCCGTCTCGGTGACGGGCGGGCATCTGGGTTCGGCGCTCGGCGTGGTCGAGCTGACCGTGGCCCTGCACCATGTGTTCGACACGCCCCGCGACATCCTGATCTGGGACGTCGGCCACCAGTGCTATCCGCACAAGATCCTGACCGGGCGGCGCGACCGCATCCGTACCCTGCGTCAGGGCGGGGGTCTGTCGGGCTTCACCAAGCGGTCGGAGAGCGAGTACGACCCGTTCGGCGCGGCCCACGCCTCGACCTCGATCTCGGCGGCGCTCGGCTTTGCCGCGGCCCGCGACCGGAAGGGCGAGGCCAACAAGGTGGTGGCGGTGATCGGCGACGGCTCGATGTCGGCCGGCATGGCCTATGAGGCGATGAACAATGCGGCCGAGACGACCGGCCAGCTGACGGTCATCCTGAACGACAACGACATGTCGATCGCGCCGCCGGTGGGGGGGATGAGCGCCTATCTGGCCAAGCTGGTCTCGGGCGGCGCCTATCAGAACATGCGGCGCTTCGGAAAGAAGATGGCCGAGCACCTGCCGCGCCCGTTCCGCGATGTGGCCCGCAAGGCCGAGGAATACACCCGGGGCATGGTCACGGGCGGCACCTTCTTCGAGGAGCTGGGCTTCTACTACGTCGGGC
>CAYNDG010000132.1:2161-5222 GCA_964395805.1 uncultured Brevundimonas sp. | reverse complement strand
AGCGAGGGATGCTGAGCCGCCCGGAGCGGGCAAAGGGGCCCGCATAGTTTGGAATGACCACGCGAAACAGCCAGACATCGGCGTCGGCGTCGCCGATCGGGCCGTTCCACTCCTCGCCCCCGTCATAGGTGGTGGAGTGGATGAAGAAGACGGCCGCCGGACCCGATCCTTCGATACCGGCATCCTGCATGGCCCAGGCCGAGGCCTGCTGATAGTCGGGTGCCGGTGGGGGATCATAGGTCTGGAACGGCACCTCGGGGTCCATGCCGGCCTGCAGGATGTCCCCGCGCCAGACGGCGGCCGCGGCCACGACCAGAAACACCAGGGCGAAACCGGCATAGCCGAGCAGGGACCTGAGGCTGACCGCGCGGGACGTCATCGATACGGGTCTTCTTTCGCCAGATACGACTGGACATAGCGGCGAACGCCCTCTTCCAGCGGGGTCGACTGACCGTCAAAGCCGAGGGCGCGGACCCGATCCATACGGGCCTGGGTGAAGTACTGATAGCGGTCGCGGATCACCTCGGGCATGTCGATATAGGTGATCCGGGGCTCCTTGCCGGCGGCGGCAAAGGTCGCTCGCGCCAGATCGGCGAACGAGCGGGCCTGTCCCGACCCGGCGTTGAAGATGCCCGAAACCTCCGGCTTGCCCAGCAGCCAGTCGATGACATCCACCACATCGTCGACGTGGACGAAGTCGCGCAACTGGCCCCCGTCGGGATAGTCGGGGTGATGGGAGCGGAACAGCTGGACCGGTTCGCCCGCCTGCACGCGGGGCCAGATCTGGGCCACGACCGACTTCATCCCGCCCTTGTGATACTCATTGGGGCCATAGACGTTGAAGAATTTCAGACCCGCCCACTGATGAGGGGCATGCCCAAGCTCCGACTGTTGCCGGGCGTAAAGGTCGAACAGATATTTCGAATATCCATAGGCATTTAGCGGACGAAGCTTTTGCAATGAGGCAAAGTCGTCGTCGTCATCGAAGCCTTCATGACCGTCGCCATAGGTGGCCGCCGACGAGGCATAGACGAACGACACATCGTGCCCACAGCACCAGTCCCAGAGATCGCGCGACAGGGCGAAATTCGTCTTGAGGATGAGGTCGGCGTCCGGCTCGGTCGTCGAGGAGATGGCGCCCATGTGGACGACGGCCTCGATGCGCCCGGCATTCGCCTCCAGCTTTTGAAACATCTCCTCCGGCCACCAGAAGTCAGCAACCGGATGCTTGGCCAGATTCTTCCATTTGCCCAGATCGGCGCCCTCAAGGCGATCACAGACCACCACGTCGTGACGACCCGCCGCACACAGGCGGGCGACGATGTTGGAGCCGATGAAGCCGGCGCCGCCGGTGACCACGATCATGCCGCGTGTCATTGGCCCTCGCCTTTCGCCAGTTTCTGGATGGTGGCCGTGGTCGAGTGACCGGGCGAGAATTCCGCCAGCCGGACCTCACCGCCCCAGGATTCAACCTCGGCAGCGCCAACGACGGTATCGCGCGTATAGTCGGCACCCTTGATCAACACATCGGGGCGCAGGGCCTTGATCAGATCCAGCGGAGTTTCCGCATCGAAGGATGTCACCCGATCCACGCTGGCGAGGCCACCGATGACGGCCGCCCGGCTGTCGAGGTCGTTGACGGGCCGGCCGTCCCCTTTCAGTCGGCGCACCGAGGCATCGGTGTTTAGCGCGACGACCAGCCGGTCGCACCAGGCCCTCGCCTGGGCCAGATAGGCGACATGACCGCGGTGCAGGATGTCGAAACAGCCGTTGGTGAAGCCGACCTTGAGCCCAGCCGATTTCCACAGTTGGACCTGATCGACCAGGGTCTCGACCGGGACGATGCGACCATGGTCGATGTCCATAGCCCCGGTCAGCTCGGCCTCGAGCAGTTCGGCGGGGGTGACGGTCGCGGTGCCGCTTTTGCCGACGACCACGCCGGACGCCAGAATGGCAAAGGCCGCCGCATCCGGCAGGTCATGACCCGCCGCCAGCGCAAGGCCGAGAGCCGCAAGCCCCGTATCGCCAGCGCCCGAAACGTCGAACACCTCACGGGCACGGGCGGGGATGTGCTGGACCGCGCCGCCGCGCCGCATCAGCGACATGCCCTTGCCCGCGCGGGTGACGACGACAGCCCTGGCCGTCGTCTGGCCCAGCAGGACCGAAAGCGCGCGCTCGACCTCGGCATCGGTGTCGGTCGGCAGGCCGGTGGCCCCGGCCAGCTCGGCGGCATTGGGCTTGATCAGGTCGACCGCGCCATAGCGGGCGAAGTCGCGGCCCTTGGGGTCGACGATCACCGGCACACCGGCCTGTGCGGCATGGGCGAGGGCCGCGGCGATCAGGGCGTCGCTGACCACGCCCTTGGCATAGTCCGAGATCAGGATGGCGTCGGCTCCCTCGAACACCCCCTCGCCCGCATAGCCGGTGGCGAGGGTCTCTTCCTCATCGAGGCGCAGCAGTTGCTGGCCCGCGGCGACATAGCGGGTCTTGACCACGGTGCGGGCCGTGTCGGTGTAACGCACGGCGTCGGTCAGGCCCGTTTCGGCGGCCAGAAGGCCGGCCAGCACCCGTCCCTCGGCATCCTGTCCCGCGACCGAGCCGAGGGTCACGCGTGCGCCCAGCGAGGCCAGATTGCGGGCCACATTGCCGACGCCGCCCGGCATGGCGACCGAGCGATGGGTACGCAGGACGGGCACCGGGGCCTCGGGCGAGATGCGGCTGACCTCGCCATAGACGAACCGGTCCAGCATCAGGTCGCCCACGCAGGCGAGGGTCAGGGACGGCGCCTTTGCGAGCAGGCTTTGAAGACCGGCGAGGTTCATGGTCTGGAGCTATCCCAGAGGGCCGGGCGCGTCCAGTCGCGGACCGGCTCAGGCCGCGCGCTTGATGCCCTGGGCGATGACCAGATCGTCAAAGGCGATCAGCTGGGCGGCCAGGGATTCGAACTGGTCCAGCGGCACCATGTTCGGGCCATCGGACGGGGCGTTGTCGGGGTCCTGGTGGGTTTCCATGAAGACGGCGTCGACACCGACGGCGACGGCGGCCCGGCCCAGAACCGGCA
>CAYNDG010000132.1:0-2151 GCA_964395805.1 uncultured Brevundimonas sp. | reverse complement strand
GGATGAAGTGCCCGGCCCGCCCGGCTGCTGCACGCTGTGGGTGGCGTCAAACACGACCGGACAGCCGATATCGCGCAGCACGGGCAGGGCACGCATGTCACTGACAAGCGTATTGTAGCCGAAGCTGGCCCCGCGTTCGCAGGCCATGACGTTCGGATTGCCCGCGCCGGTCACCTTGGCGATGACATTCTTCATGTCCCAGGGGGCGAGGAACTGGCCCTTCTTGATATTGATGACCTTGCCGGTGGCCGCAGCGGCCAGCAGCAGGTCGGTCTGGCGGCACAGGAAGGCCGGAATCTGGATCACGTCGACGGCCTGGGCGGCCTCGGTGCACTGGGCCTCGGAGTGGACGTCGGTCAGCACCGGCAGGCCGACGCTCTCGCGAATCTCTGCAAAGATGGGCAGGGAGTCCTTCAGACCCAGCCCCCGGGCCGCGTTGGCGGAGGTGCGGTTCGCCTTGTCAAAGCTGGTCTTGTAGATGATGCCAACGTTCAGGCGCTCGCCGATCTCCCGGAGGGCATTGGCCATTTCCAGCGCGTGCTGGCGGCTTTCCAGCTGGCAGGGGCCGGCGATGAAGACGATGCGGCGACCGCCGCCGATGGTGACGGGGCGCTTAAGCCCGTCCGCGATTTCAATGACGCTGTTGGGGAGGCTCACTTTATTCGTATTCCCGACACTGTATTTGGGGCACCCGACGGGGCCGTGGGCGTTGGCCCCGGCACCGGACCTTGGGCCATGTGGGGGCGATGCGTGCTGAATAACAGGTTTTTCCCGGAGGTGCGCGCGTGAGTGACGATCCGTCGCCCATCATCGTCTGGTTCAGGCGCGATCTGAGGCTCCGCGACAATCCGGCCCTGCGCGAGGCGGTCGACAGCGGCTGCCCGGTCGTGCCGCTGTATATCCTCGACGACACAGCGGACGGACGGCCCCTCGGCGGTGCCTCGAAATGGTGGCTGGAGAAGAGCCTGCGCGCGCTTGGCGATGACCTCAAACAGGCCGGCGCTCCGCTGGTCCTGCGACGTGGCCCGCCCGAGGCTGTGCTGCGCGAGGTTCTTAAGGAGGCGGGCGCAAGTCGCGTGTACATGAACCGGCGATTCGAACCGGCCGCGTTCGAGGCCGACCGGGATATTGCCCATGCGCTGGAGCAGGGTGCGGTCCAGTGCCGCGGATTCAACGGGTCCCTGCTGGCTCGCCCGGGCTCGGTTACCACACAGTCCGGTGGCCCCTACAAGGTGTTCACGCCCTTCTACCGGGCGCTGATGGAAGCGATCGAGACGCCCCCTGCCCGTCCGGCACCGGAACGGATTGCGGGCGTGAACGGCATCGCGTCGGATCGGCTGGAGGAGTGGAGCCTGTATGACGCCCGCCCCGACTGGGCGGCCAGGTTCGACCGGGCCGCCGTCGGCGAGGCCGCAGCGGCGCAGCGCCTCAGGAACTTCATCCGACACGATCTCGCAGACTATGCCACCTTGCGCGACCGACCGGGCAAGCCGGGCACGAGCCGGCTGTCGGCGGCCCTGCACTGGGGCGAGATCAGCCCGTGGCGGGTCTGGACCGAGGTTAAGGAGGCAGTCGCCGACGGGAAGGTTACGGAGAAACAGGCGGACGCCTTCCAGCGCGAGATCGGCTGGCGCGAGTTTTCGGCGCATCTGCTGCACCAGTTCCCGACCCTGCCGGAGCGGAATTTCCAGCCGAAATTTGACGCCTTTCCCTGGCGCTCGGACGCGGCCGGGCTGAAAGCGTGGCAAACGGGCCAGACCGGCTATCCCATGGTCGATGCCGGCATGCGCGAGCTGTGGACCACGGGCTGGATGCACAACCGGGTGCGGATGGTGGTGGCCTCGTTCCTCGTCAAACACCTGCGGATCGACTGGCGCGAGGGCGAGGCCTGGTTCTGGGACACGCTGATTGATGCGGACATCGCCAGTAATTCGCAGAATTGGCAGTGGGTCGCGGGATCCGGAGCCGATGCCGCCCCGTATTTCCGTATCTTCAATCCGGTGTCGCAGGGCACCAAGTTCGATGCGAGTGGTGAGTATGTTCGACGTTGGGTCCCGGAGCTCAAGAGGCTTCCCGATCGCTGGCTTCACAGCCCGTGGGAGGCCCCGGCCGAAGTCCGCGCCAACGCAGGCGTGCAGCTGGGCAAGACCT
>CAYNDG010000131.1:5004-5223 GCA_964395805.1 uncultured Brevundimonas sp. | reverse complement strand
TATGACGCCAACGACGAGGCCCAGTTCGCCGAGTTGCGCACCCTCGGCGAGCTCACCAAAATCGCCTGGGATCACGGCTGCCAGGTCATGATCGAGGGCCCCGGCCATGTGCCGATGCACAAGATCAAGGCCAATATGGATGAGCAGCTGAAACACTGCCACGAGGCGCCCTTCTATACGCTCGGGCCGCTGACCACCGACATCGCCCCCGGCTATGAC
>CAYNDG010000131.1:0-4864 GCA_964395805.1 uncultured Brevundimonas sp. | reverse complement strand
ACCTGGCCAAGGGCCACCCCGCCGCCCGCCTGCACGACGACGCCCTCAGCCGCGCCCGGTTCGAGTTCCGCTGGGAAGACCAGTTCAACCTCGGCCTAGACCCCGAAACGGCCCGCAAATACCACGACGAGACCCTGCCCAAGGAAGCCCACAAGACTGCCCACTTCTGCTCCATGTGCGGGCCGAAATTCTGCTCGATGAAGATCAGCCAGGACATCCGGAGGGATGCCCAGGCCGAGGCGGCGGAAAAGGGCATGGCGGAGATGAGCGCGAAATTCCGGGCTGGCGGGAGTGCGATTGAGGTGAAGGTGTGAGGCGAACTCTACGCCCATAGCCTCCATGACAGGAAAGACGCTATCTAAGCGAAATGAACAAGAACTGGATCGAGCAGTCCGACGTCCGGCGACGCCTCTATGCGCCTCTCACATGGGTGCCTCTATATTTGAACCGCGAGACCGCTGCGGGAGGGCGCAATCAGATTGGACACTATAAGGATGTCGAGGCCGTTCGGACGGTTGCCATTCACACTGAGAAGAAGGCTGAACTCGAGGGCGTTGGATTTGTCGATCTTCCTTATCAGCATGGCCCTAGCACTTGGAATGGCTACACGCCTGCCGATGTAAGGCGCTCGAATTCGGGCGAGGAGGTGGGCGTATACCTCTTCCTGAATCAGTCGTTTGATGGAGACGCACCGTCTCTTATGACGCTAAACCAAGACTTTGTTTTCGCTCTTGATCTTTTAAAAGAGGGCGACGTGTGGGTCAGGCCTTCCGAAGGATACATCGACGTAGCCAAGTTCGAGCGCGACGATAATGGCGAGATCAACGCATTACTTGTTCGACCGGAGCACTTGAGAGACTATTTGGCTGCTCGCTCGATGTCGCTTTTGGTAGGAAGTTATCGAGAGCGAAGATGGATCGTCTCTGACATCTCTGAATTGGAATACGCTGAAGACCAAGACGATGAGATCACCGACGCGTTCGGACGTCACTCATTTTACGTCCGAGCTATAACAGCGGATGGTTTCCCATACGGCGGTGGTGTCGCGGTGTTTACGGCATCCCGGACGGACCAGTGGGCCGAAGATGAAGTCCCGACGCTTGGTCCGGAGACAGACGAGAATACGCTCTCTTCAAGCACCACATTCAATCGCGAAGGCGAGAAGCGCTACAGGGTGATGAGCGAGCGACGACTCTCCGAATGGGTAGACCCTGCTGCCGTCAGTCCACGAGTGAAGCACGATGACATACCATCCACCTGCAATTTCGTTGTGGATGCCCAAGGTACACTTTCCAACGCCGACGATCTTGACAGAGAAGAAGTAGGGCTGTGGCTATACTTCCGCCCGTCGATAATTCCAGAAATTCTAAGTCGACGAGGAGGCTCTATACGGTGGTACACTCGATTTACGGCCGGAGTGTATTTGACCGGAGGGTTGCCGATCCATTTTGGCATTAATAGCAAAAATCTAGTGGTGGCTTATGCCCATGACATCGCTCGGCAGCCCGAATGGCAACGCCGTATTTGGGCCGCTCACAATGTCGCGCCTGAAGGAGGGCTAGGCGAAGAACTGGACGCAGCACAGGTGCGGACGAGTCCTGCCCAAACCCAGGCCCCCGAAGATTTCATCCTTCGGGCTCAAGAAGTTGCCGACGAGGCCTTCGTCCAACGATGGGGACATCCGCTCTTTAGGGCTCATCAAGACACAAGCGAAATCGCTTCGCGAACTCACAGATTTCGCTCGCTGGATCGAAGTGGCTTGTTATCCCTCGCCAAGGACCTTGCGCGTCTTTCCGCTGACCTGATCGACACGAAAGCTCTTCATGCAATTGCCCCACCCCAGAATGGGCAAGGGACCGGTTCAATACGCTCGCTCGAGCGCGTCTTGGCGACGCTTGTGGATGCGGGAGCGGCGCGTACCATGACTGGCAAGCTCGCCGGCATCTATGAACTTCGTCTCGGCGACGCACACCTCCCATCGGAAAAGCTTGATGAAGCGCTTTCCCTAGCCGGCGTCCCCTTCGAGGGCAGTTGGTTGTTCAAGGGTATGTGTATCATCCACGCCTACGTCAGTTCCTTATATGAGATCGCAGCTACGGTCGCCGACGCGGGCGATGAGCCCACAAAAGAGCAGTAAGTTCCCACCCTCGTTTTCCTCGCCGGGCCACGACCTTCATCAACCGCTTCCTGCGCGAGCAGGTCGAGGCGTTTCCGTCTGTCATCCCCGACGTGATCGAGGATGGATGCGGTGGCGAAAGCCTTCTCTTTCGTCATCCTCCGGCAAGCCGCGCCTGCGCGGCGCAGACCGGGGGACCCAGCGGCGCCGCAGGCGAAATGCCGGACACGGACAACGCGTGACCGGGTCGCGCTCGCGCGCGCCGCTGGGTCCCCCGATCTCGCTACACTCGCCGGAGGATGACGAAAGCAGAGGGGTGCCCCCGCACCGCCCCCGCCGTGCTCTCTGTGCCTTCCTCTGTGCTCGCTGTGATGAACCTCTTCGGCCCCCCGCCCCACCCAGGCGTGCAAACCCTCGCCGTCGGCCTTCTGACGGCCTAACCTGCCTCCATGCCCACCCTCGTTCTCCTCGCCGGGCCGAATGGTGCCGGGAAGACGACCTTCATCAACGGCTTCCTCCGAGAGAGGGCCGAGGCGTTTCAGTTCGTCAATCCGGATGAGGTGGCGCGCCCCCTGCCGCCCGGGGCCGGGCGCGACCTGGCTGCCGGTCGGCTGGTGCTGGAGCGGCTGGACACGCTGATCGCCGCGCGCGCCGATGTGGTGCTGGAAACCACACTGGCCAGCCGCACCCACGCCCGCCGCCTCCGCGACTGGAAAGCCGCTGGCTACCGGATTGAGCTGATCTATCTGCGCCTGCCCTCGGTCGAGGCCTCCATCGCCCGCGTCGCGCACCGGGTGGCTGAGGGCGGTCATGGCATTCCGGAGGCCACCCTGCGGCGGCGCTTTCCGCTAAGCCTTCAATATCTGGAAACGACCTACAAGCCGCTGGCCGACAGCTGGCAAATCTACGCGAGTGGCGGCGAGATGCCCGAACTGCTAGATTGGGGCCCACGATGACCAAACCGATGTTTGATCGCGAAACCACTCTCAAGGCCCTGCGCCGCGCGGCGGACATGGCCCGATACGGCACGCGCGAGGAACGCTCCGGCAAGTTCCTGCCGCCCCCCGGCTGGAAGGGTCATCTGGTCACCGGCGCCGACGACACCGCGCCTCCCCGCAAGAAGGGCAAGGCGGCGTAGGGGCCTCTTCCTTTCGTCATCCTCCGGCAAGCCGCGCCTGCGCGGCGCAGACCGGGGGACCCAGCGGCGCGCGCGAGCGCGAGTTTGTCACGGGCACGGGCGTCAAACCTTTCGCGGCGGACGCGTTTCGCCTTCGGCGCCGCTGGGTCCCCCGGTCTCGCTACGCTCGCCGGAGGATGACGAAAGAGGGGATTGTGCCCCCCGTCGCGGCTTGGCCGGGATGACAAGGGCGATCAGGCCAGCCCCGCCGGTGCGGGGCCCCTACGCTTCCAGTCCAGGGGCAGGCCGATGCGCTGTTCTATGCGCCCGTTCCAGTCGGGGCTGAGGCCCTTGGCCTTGAGGGCTGCGACGATCTCGTGGCCGATGGCGACGGCGGCCTCGGCCCCTTCGTCGCAAGACCCATAGTTCAGGTAGAGCCCCCCGCCCCCGGCGGCGCTTTCGGTGTCCTGCTCGTGATAGAAGGCATAGCCGCGCACGGGCCGCCCGACTGACCGGGCCTGTTTCATCTCGTCCCATATCTCGGACGCGCCGCAGGTGCCGCAGCAGCTGAAATTCTGACGCGCGATCACCCCCGAGGCCTCAAGGGCGGCAAAGGCGGCGTCCAGCCGGTCGCAGTCGGTCACGTGGGGCCAGTGGGCCTTTGCCGCCTCATGCGCAGCCACGGCCTCGGCGGTCATGCGTCGGGCCTCTCGCAACAACAGGGCCGGTTCGGCCTCGCCGTGAAACACGTCCGCCGCGCGTTCGGCGATCCCCTCGCCAGGCACGAAGCCGTTGGCCACATCCCTCTCGATATAGCCGCGCATATCCGCGAGAATTTCAGCCTCGGTCGGTTTGGGCGCGCGGCCGAACAGCCGGGTGAGGAATTTGAACATGGCGGGCCTCCCGAACCGAGCCTAGCAGCGGCCTCGTATCCCCGTCACCCCCGCCGTCAGCCCCCCGCACCGCCCCGCCGTGCCCTCTGTGCCTTCCTCTGTGTTCGCTGTGATGAACCCTTCTTCGTCCACCGAACGCACCACCCCGCAGATACCGCCGTTTTTCCGCTTGCTCCCACCCGTCCACCGGTCAACTTTGGCCACAGACCGTACCTGACACAGGGGACTTCGATGATCCGCACCGCCCTTCTCGCCTCAGCCCTTCTGGCCATTCCGTCAGCCGCACTCGCCCAGTCGCAGACCGTTCTGCCCGAGGTCCGGATGCTGCGCACGCCGGCGGCGGCCCCGACCGATGGGCCACCCGCAGACTACATTCAGGACATGGCCCCTGAGTATAACGGCTGGATCTATCAGCAGGTCGCAGCCGCGCCAGGATCGACGACGCTGTATCGGGGGGAAGGCTATCCGGCGACGATCATGGTCTGCCCAAGAGTGACAAATGCCAAGCTGTTCCTGCGTGAAGGCCCAGAGGTTATTGTGTGGAACAGCCGCTGTGCCACCGTCACCACGGACCATCTGCGCGTCTCCTCGGACACCACGACGCCCGTCCGCATCCGCTACCGCATCCTTGCCGTCCACCGCGCCGCCGAGTGAGCGCGGGCGGGCCACCCCTCCCGCGCGGCAAAGCCCCGCCTTTTCAACGCCCCTGCCGGTGGCCACCCCCGTCTGCCCGACCGG
>CAYNDG010000130.1:4579-5296 GCA_964395805.1 uncultured Brevundimonas sp. | reverse complement strand
GCGGCATGCCCGCCGTGCTGGCGCAGATGGAGCTGGCCGGCATCCGCGTCGATCCTGACCGGCTGAAACGCCTGTCGTCAGAGTTCGGACTGAAGATGGCCGAGCTGGAAACCCGCGCTCACGAGGTCGCCGGACGCCCCTTCAACATCGCCAGCCCGCGCCAGATCGGCGAGATCCTGTTCGGCGAGATGGACCTGCCCGGCGGCAAGAAGACCGCCTCCGGTCAATGGGGCACCGACGCCGCCATGCTGGAGACCCTGGCCGAGACCCATGAGCTGCCGCGCGTGATTCTGGACTGGCGCCAGCTGGCCAAGCTGAAGGGCACCTATACCGACGCCCTGACCGAGGCGGCGGACAAGACCAGCTTCCGGGTGCACACCTCCTATCAGCTGGCGGCGGCCTCGACCGGCCGGCTGGCCAGCTCGGACCCGAACCTTCAGAATATCCCCATCCGTACCGAGACGGGGCGGCAGATCCGCCAGGCCTTTATCGCCTCCCCCGGACAGGTGCTGATCAGTGCCGACTACAGCCAGATCGAACTGCGACTGCTGGCCCACATCGGAGACATTCCGGAGCTGAAGGCCGCCTTCAAGGCCGGTCTCGACATTCACGCGGCGACCGCGTCTGAAATGTTCGGCGTGCCGATCGAGGGCATGTCATCCGAGACCCGTCGTCGGGCCAAGGCCATCAATTTCGGCATCATCTACGGCATCTCTG
>CAYNDG010000130.1:0-4519 GCA_964395805.1 uncultured Brevundimonas sp. | reverse complement strand
CATCAAGACCTATTTCGAGCGCTTCCCCGGCATCCGGACCTATATGGACCGCATCCGGGCCGAGGTGAAACAGGCGGGCTTCGTCACCACCCTGTTCGGCCGGAAGGTGCATATTCCGGCCATACATTCCAAATCGGGCGCGGAACGCCAGTTCGGGGAGCGGGCGGCGATCAACGCCCCGATCCAGGGCACGGCCGCCGACATCATCCGGCGCGCCATGATCCGCATGCCGGATGCGCTGGCTGCCGAAGGACTGGGCACGCGCATGCTGCTGCAGGTCCACGACGAACTGGTGTTCGAGGCCCCCGAGGCCGAGGCCGACCGGGCGATCGCGGTCATCCGGCGGGTCATGGAGCGTGCCGCAGAGCCCGCCGTCTCACTGAGCGTGCCGCTGGTGGTCGATGCGCGCGCCGCCCCGAACTGGGATGACGCCCACTAGCCGAAGGGCAGCAGATCCCGGGCGAGCCAGCCTAGATACGCGACATAGGCGGCCAGCAGGGCCAGGCCCTCCAGACGCACGATCCGCATGCCGGTGCGCACAAACAGCACCACGAGTGCCGTCGCCCCCACCATGACCCAGATGTCGAAGCGGATGATCTCGGGCGGCACACGGATCGGGGCGACAAGGGCCGTGACCCCCAGAATCCCGAGCACATTATAGATGTTCGAGCCGATGACATTGCCGAGCGCGACATCGGCATGCCGCCGGAAGGCCGCAACGGCGGACGTCACCAGCTCGGGCAGCGACGTGCCCACCGCCACGACGGTCAGGCCGATGATCGTGTCCGACACGCCGACCTCGCGCGCGACGATCACGGCGCTGTCCACCAGCAGGCGCGCCCCGCCGACCGTCAGCGCTATGCCCACGACAGCCAGTCCGAGACCGGCCCACAGCCCCCCCGGGGCATCCGGCACATCCTCGGTCAGGTGTTCATATTTGCGGGCCTCTCGGTCGCGATGCCGCCGCTCTCCCATCCACGCCCAGACCAGATAGGCCGCCAGACCGGCCAGCATGGCCAGTCCCCAGCGGTAATCTATGGTTCCGGCGAATACGGCCAGGACACACAGGGCGGTCGAGCCGATCAGCACCCAGCCGTCCCGTCTGAAGGCATCGCGGTCGACGACGATCGGCGAGATGAGGGCGGCGAGGCCGAGGATCAGCAGGATGTTGGCCGTGTTCGATCCCACCACATTGCCCATGGCAATGCCGGGCGATCCGGCAAGCACGGCCGTCAGGCTGGTCACCAGCTCGGGCGCCGACGTCCCCATGCCCACCAGGGTCAGGCCGATCAGCAGCGGAGACACGCCGAGACTCCGCGCCGCCGTGGTCGCGCCCCGAACCAGGGTGTCGCCCCCGGCGACCAGCAGCACGAGCCCCAGCGCCAGCAGGCCGTAGGTCATGGTCATCAGTGAAGCCTCCCGCTAGAACCGCCCTCTCACAAACCGGCGGGGCAGACAACGGCGCTCGCAAAGGATGGATGCGACATCTTGGCGACCACCGACATCGATGTGCTGATCGTCGGAGCAGGGGCGGCCGGCATGATGGCCGCCATTGAGGCGGGTCGTCGGGGACGTCGGGTCCGCATCGTCGATCATGCCCGGGCCCCCGGCGAGAAGATCCGGATTTCCGGCGGCGGACGCTGTAATTTCACCAATCTCGGATGTGGACCTCATGCCTTTCTCGGCGAGAACCCGCGGTTCGCCACCTCCGCCCTGAAGCGCTTCACCCAGCAGGACTTCATCAAGCGGGTCGATCAGGCCGGTATCGCCTGGCATGAAAAGACGCTGGGACAGTTGTTCTGCGACGACAGCGCCAAGCTGATCATCCGCATGCTGACGGATCACATGCGCGAGGCGGATGTGACCCTCTCGCTGGGGACATCCGTGGACCAGTTTACGCGGACGGACAGCGGGTTCGCCGCGACACTGTCCGATGGTTCCCGGCTCCGTTGCCGGTCCCTGATCCTCGCCACCGGAGGCAAGTCCATTCCGAAGATGGGGGCCACGGGCTGGGCCTATGACGTCGCGCGCGGTCTGGGCCTGAGGGTGACGGATACCCGGCCGGCCCTCGTGCCCCTGACATTCGAGCCAGGCTTCCTGGAGGCCTGGAGCGGCCTGGCCGGGGTCGCCGTCGAGGCCGACGTCAGCCATCGGGTTCCGGCGCAAGGGCGCGGTCGGGGCCGATCCGCCGCCCCTGCGCGGTTCCGGGAGGGGCTTTTGTTCACCCATCGGGGGCTGAGTGGTCCGTCCATCCTGCAGATCAGTTCCTACTGGCGCGAAGGCGAGTCCATCACCGTCGATCTGATGCCCGGCACACCGGCTCTGGACTGGTTGAAGGGCCTGAGGCCGACGGAGGGGCGGCGCAGCGTCCATACGGTGTTGTCGCGGGCCCTTCCCCAACGGCTCGCCGATCGGCTGACACAACACCTGGGCCTGGCCGGAAACCTGGCAGACCAGTCCGACAGGGCGCTCATCCGCCTCGCCGATCACCTGAACCGATGGTCGCTGACGCCGGTCGGAAGCGAAGGCTACCGGACGGCCGAGGTGACGCTTGGAGGCATTGATACCGCCGAGCTGGACCAGTCCACCCTCGCCGCAAAACGCGTTCCCGGCCTCTATGCGATTGGAGAGGCGGTCGACATTACCGGCTGGCTCGGCGGCTATAATTTCCAGTGGGCGTGGAGCTCGGGCTGGGCCGCCGGACAGGTCGCCTGAGGACAGCTTGCGACGATAACGACGTTCTGACGCAACTGTGACCACCTGTCACCTTGCCCGGACCCGCGGGGTATATCAGGGTGGTGGTGCGGGACGGGCCCCTCTGGCGCGCCCCGGGGCCCCCTCGTCCTCCGCCCCGGTGTGTGTGATGTCGGACCGCATCGGGTGCGCCCGGTGTCGTTCCGGGCCCAATTCGGACGAACATCGGCACCGGGCGCATTCCTCCTTACAATCGGACCGACCAGGCCTTTCCGGCCCCGGTGTCGCGCGAGGACAGACGATGCCCCTTTTGATGTGCCCGAATGACAATGCAGCGATGCAGACGCTGGAACGCTCGGGCGTGCAGTTCGACATGTGCCCGACCTGCCGCGGCGTGTGGCTGGACCGCGGAGAGCTGGAAAAGCTGATGGCCGCCGCCACGGATGAGGGTCGGGCTGCGGCGCCGCCGCCCGCAACGCCTGCTCCACAGGTCTGGTCCGCCCCGCCGCGGGCCGAACCCCGCCGGGATGACCGGTATCGCGGTGACCGGCGCTATGACGACCATGGGCGGCCCCGGAAAAAGAAGCGGGACAGCATTTTCGATATCTTCGACCTGGACTGAGCCGAAATCAGGCGGCCAGGCCGGCGGCCCGCATCAACCCCCGGATCGGTTCCAGGGCGGCCGGCGTGGACCCCAGCTCGGCCCGGACCTTCGGATGCCGCAACAGTTTCAGGGCCTCGGCCCGCGCTCGCTCACCAACGGGCCCGCTCGGCCCGGTTTCTCCTGCCGCCAGTCGCAGGAGAACCTGCAGCTTCTGCGGAACCGGGGCCGGGGCGCGCAGCATCTGATCGATCAGCCGGGCCCCGCCCTCGACTGCCCCCCCGACCTTGCCGAGTGCCTCGCAGATCTGGGCCTCGTCATTCGCGGACAGCTCGACCTTGGCCGCGGCGCGTTGCAGGGACGCCAGCTGGGCGAGCACCTGTCCCGGCGGCAGCTCGGATCGCCGCATCTCCGTTTCAAACCTCAGCGAGCTGAGGCAGGCGTGCAACCAGCGCGCGGCGGACCGTTTGTTGGTCGCTCCAGTGACATTCTCGCACAGCCGCATCAGATGCTCGGCCTCGCACATCACCGTCTCGCAGGATTTGACAAAGGCGGCGACGAAGTCGGCCGTGACCAGACTCTTCGAACGTTCGGTGAAGGCGTCCTGGACCTCCTCCAGCGTCAGCAGCCGACCCGCCGTCGCCGTCAGTGTCATGGCCAGGGCCCTCAGAATATCGATCTCCCCTTCGGGATCCGCGGGCCGCAGGCGTCGCGGCGATCGCAACTCGCGCAGGACCATGCGGGCCAGAACGGCAGACAGAAGCGGATACTCCCCCCCCTGCAGCCGCTCCCCGAGACGCCGGGCCGGCCCCTCTATGGTCGGGATCAGCAGACGGAGCCGGTGATCCCGGGCAACCAGGGCCTCGATCTCGGCCGGGGCCACCATCCGCACCACGGCCGCGAGGCTGGCCCCCTGGTCCAGCGACGGGCCCAGGATGTCCGCCAGACTGGTGCGCTGGGCCATCATTTCGCAAAGGATCTGCTCAATGGCCACCATGACGATCGCGCGGGGTGGCCCCTCCATCGGCGCCGCCTCGGCCAGGTCCATAAGTCGATCCAGCCGGGAGCGGGGCGTCTTAAGACCCTGTAACTGCGCAGATATCACACCGCCCATGACGAAGGCACGGTCCGCAGTCCCCGCCAGCCGATGGGCCAGATCGGCCAGGGAACGCCCCTCAAGCGTCGGAAATTTCTGGGCCCGACCGGCCGAGACCAGCCGTTCGA
>CAYNDG010000129.1:0-5306 GCA_964395805.1 uncultured Brevundimonas sp. | reverse complement strand
CCTGACCGTCGACGGCGGCTGGATGGCCCGCTAGCGCCGCGCAGCGAGCGCGTTCAGCCAGTCTTCCAGCAGGGTATAGCCGTCGCCGTCCGGGTCGGTCGCCCCATCGGCGGGGTCGGAAGGGTCCGAACCGTGCGCGACCTCCCAGTCGTCGGGCAGGCCGTCGCCGTCGCTGTCGACCCAGGGCAGTCCGGCCTCGATCTCACCCAGACCGCCGACCTGTCCGGGATTGTCGATGATCCGCCCCGTCCGATCCCGCACGCCCGCGACGATCCGGGCATCGACCGCATCGCGGGGCAGGGAGGCCCCTGCGGTCGACAGCACCTGATCCTGCCACGCTTCCGGGTCTTCCGGTGGAGCCCCCGCCCAGTCCGGCCGCGCGGTCAGGCGCGTGCCGGGTCCCCCGTCGTCCCTCACCAGGCTCCAGGGATCGTCGGGCAGGGCGCCGTCCATGCGGTTGGCCTCGAACCACGCTACGGCCAGCGGGTCGGAGTCCTCGAATGCCCGGCGCCCGGTGGAGTCCGGCCCCGGCAGATAGGCATTGCCGACAAAGGCATAGGTCGAAACGCTGTTGGTATCGGCGTTATAGCCGGCCTGCGCGCCACCCCAGTTGTAGAAGACATTGCCCCGGAACTCGAAATACGGGCCCTCGGCATCGACCTCCGGCGGATTGTAGTTTCCGGGTCTGGGCATGCGCGCCCGGTGGCTGGCCCACAGATTGCCGATGAAGCTGATCCGCGCTCCGTACCCGCCGCGCACCAGCGAGCCATAGCCGTGATCGCCCTTGGCATGGGCCGAGGCGTTCAGCGATTCGGCGATCACCGAGTTCTGCACCGTCACATCATAGATGCCGCGCTCGGGCGGGTCATAACGGCTGCCCACCGACAGGGTCTCGTCCACCGACCATGAGGCCGACACATAATCCAGAATGATCCGCCGGCCGCGCGTAATGGAGATGGCGTCCTCCTCGACCGCCTGTTCGACGCCCAGGCGCGAGCGGATGTGGCGCACGATCACGTCGTCGGCCGAGATGACCAGCGGCTGACCGATCAGGGTGATTCCCCCGCCGGGCGCGGTCTGGCCGGCCAGGGTCACGCGGCCCCGGCGGATGACCAGCGGGCTCTCCAGCCGGATGACGCCGCCCGTGTCGAAAATGATGGTGCGGGGACCGTCGGTCTCGATCGCTGCTCTCAGGCTTCCCGGGCCGGAATCGCCTGTATGTGTGACCCGCAGCACACGCCCGCTCCGCCCGCCGACGGCATAACGTCCTGCGCCTTCGGCGCCCGGAAAGGCCAGCGCCTGTGCCGGCGTCTCCTGCGCCAGGGCCCGCCCGGCGGGCACAATCCCGCCGCAGAGGCCGATTGCCACGGCCAGGCCCAGGGCCGCGCCGGGTGCCGGGCGCGGACCCGGACGGCGGTGAGACTTGGGGCTTGCCATTTCGACGGTCATCGGGTTACGCTTGCCATTGATACCGGTGTCATTCCGTTCTGCATCTAGGCATGACACCGGTGTCAAAACAAGGTTCAGGGTTGAGCCTCAATAAAAGATAGACCGGGGAAAGCCTCCGGCGTCCTGTATGTCCTTGGGAGGAGGCATATGTCACACGTTCAAAATCAGGGCGCGTCCCTGCGTCGTCATCTGTTCGCCGGCGGGTCCGGTCTGGCCATCGCCCTGTGCATCGGGGTCGGGGGCGTTGCCGCCCAGGATGCCGGAACGCCTGAAAGCCGCGTCGACGAAATCGTCGTCACCGGCTATCGCGGCAGCCTCGCCGCGGCGCTCGACGTCAAGCGCAACGAGGCGGGCATCGTGGATGTCATCCTTGCCGAGGATATCGCCGACTTCCCGGACACCAACCTCGCCGAGGCGATCCAGCGCATTCCGGGCGTGTCGATCGACCGCGATGCCGGCGAGGGGCGCCAGCTGACCGTGCGCGGCCTCAGCTCGGACTTCACCCGCACCCGCATCAACGGCATGGAGGCCCAGGCCACCACCGGCGGTACTGACTCCTCGGGCGGTGCCAACCGCGGTCGCGGTTTTGACTTCAACGTCTTTGCCTCCGAGCTGTTCAACTCGATCAAGGTCCGCAAGACTGCGGCCGCCGAAACGGAAGAAGGTTCGCTCGGGGCGACCATCGACCTGCAGTCGGCCCGGCCCTTCGACTTCCGCGGGCCGCGCATGGCCTTCTCGGTCCAGGGCGGATACAACGACCTGTCCGAAAACTGGAACCCGCGCGCGGCCTTCCTGGTCAGCAACACCTTCGGTGACCGCGACCAGTTCGGGGCCCTTCTGTCTGTGGCCTACAGCGAGAAGGACTCCTTCGAGGAAGGTTTCAGCTCCGTGCGCTGGGCCCCCGCTGTCGGCACCAACAGCTCGGGCGGCTTCTGTTCGCCGCTCGGCTTCACCCCGCAGAACCCGGGCAATAGCGGCGCCAACGGGTCAAACGCGGCCAACTGCGCCACCGGCCTGCCGCGCCCGACCAACACGCCGGCCAATGTCGCCGCCTATCAGACCGCCAACCAGGCCAATGTCTTCATCCCCCGCCTGCCGCGCTACGGCCGCCTGACGCACCATCAGGAGCGTCTGGGCCTGACCGGCGCCCTGCAATGGCGCCCGGCGGACTCGACCACCATCAGCTTCGATGTGCTGTACTCGCAGCTCGACTCCACCCGGAAGGAAGACTTCCTCCAGGCGATGTCGTTCAGTCGCAACGCCGCCGCCGGTGGTCAGACCCAGGTGATCGTCCGCGACGCCGTGGTCGAGAACAACACCCTGGTCTACGGCCTGTTCGACAACGTCGATGTCCGCTCCGAGTCCCGCTACGACCAGCTGGAGACCCGGTTCCTGCAAGTCGGGCTGACGCTCGAGCACGACTTCTCGGACAATGTGCGTGGTCGCTTCTTCGCCGGCCGGGCCGAGTCCAACTACGAAAACCCCTACCAGACGACCGTTACCCTCGATCGCCAGAATACTGCGGGCTATTCGTTTGATTTCCGGGGCAACCCCAATACGCCCCTGATCACCTATGGCTTTGACGTCGCCAGCCCGGCAGCGTGGGGCTGGCTGCCGATCGGCTCCAGCGTGCCGCGATCGGAAATCCGTATCCGGCCCCAGGGCGTCGACACCATCTTCGAGTCCCTTCAGACCGACCTCGAGTTCGACGTCACGCCCTTCGTGACCCTGCGCACCGGCGTCAACTGGAAGACCTTCTCGAGCGAGTCCTATGAATTCCGCCGCACGGACGAGACGGTCGTTCCGGCCCTGCCGGGCGGGGTCACCATGGCGGACATCACCACCCTGCTGACGGGCTTTGGCAACGGCTTCGCTCCGGCGGGCTCGCCGACCAGCTGGGTCATTCCTGACCTGAACGCCCTGGCCGCCCTGTTCAACATCTACTGCAACTGCAACACCGGCTTGCCCGGCGGGGACTTCACCCTCGGCAGTATCACGGTCGGCAACGCCCGGGGCGGCAACCGCTTCCTCGAGGAAGAAGACTTTGCCATCTACTTCCAGGCGGACTTTGACGCCGATGTCTTCGGTCGTCCGTTCCGCGGCAATGTGGGTGTGCGCCACGTCTGGACCAGCCTCTATGCCGAGGGTTACAGCTCGACCGGTGGCGGCACCCTGGTGTTTGACACCCACGAGTACGAAGACACCCTGCCGTCGCTGAACCTGACCTATGAGCCGATCGACGACGTGCTGGTGCGTTTCGGTGCGGCCATGGTCATGGCCCGGCCCCAGATCAACAACTCCATGTCCGGGGCCAACTATCTGGTGCCGACCACGTCGCTGAACGCCACGGGGCCGAACTACACCGCCACCATCGGCAATGTGGAGCTGGAGCCGTTCCGCGCCACCTCCTACGACTTTGCCGTCGAGTGGTATTTCGCGCCGGAAAGCCTGATCTCCTTCGCCTATTTCTACAAGGACATCGACAGCTACATCCAGGTGATCCGTCAGGACCTGCCGTATTCGGCCCTGACCGCCCTCAACCCTTCGGCGTTCGACCCCAGTTTCTGCTTCGGCACCTGCTCGTCCAGCACCATCTTCCAGCTGACCAGTGCGGTGAACACGGATGGCGGACCGCTGAAGGGCTATGAGATCAGCTTCCAGACGCCGTTCACCTTCCTGCCGGGGCCGTTCTCGAACCTCGGCGTCCAGCTGAACTATACGAAGGTCGAGTCCGAGATCGATTACTGCACCAATGCCCTGTGCACGACCTTCGTAACCGACGACCTCGCGCAGCTGTCGCCCACGGCCTACAACGGTACCCTCTACTATGAGGATGACCGCTTCTCGGCCCGGGTCTCGGCCTCCTATCGGGATGCCTATCTGCAGAACGTACCGGGCCGGAATGGCAACGCCCTGGAAGGCAAGCAGGAGACGCTGAACTTCGACTTCTCGTCGTCGTTCAAGGTCAATGACAACGTCCGGCTCACCTTCGAAGGCATCAATCTGACCGACGAGGAGAACCACCAGTGGGTCGGCGACGACGACCGGCAGTCGACCTCGGTCTATCACCACACGGGACGGCAGTTCTTCATCGGCGCCCGCTACACCTTCTGACGAAGGCCTGATCCCCAACCGAACGTCCGCTCCTGGACGCGACTTTCAAGGCCGCCGGGTTCTCCCGGCGGCCTCTTCTTTGGTCAGTCCTGCAGGTCGTCGGGGGCCCAGCCGCCGGCCAGGGCCTTGAACAGCTGGATCTGCAGATCGGCCACCTGGGCCTCGGCCTCGGCCAGGGCGGCGTCGGTCTGGGCCAGGGTGCGCTCGGCGTCCAGTACGCTGAGGAAGCTGTCGGCGCCGGCGTCGAACCTGGCCCGGGCCAGCCGCGCGGCCTCGGACGCAGCATCGCGCGACACCGTCAGCGCCTGCCGCCGGTCCAGCGCATGGCCATAGGCCGACAGCGCCGTCTCGGTTTCCTGCAGCGCGACCAGCACCGTCTGGTCAAAGCGGGCCAGGGCCACCTCGGCCAGACCACCCGCAGCCGCGATCCTGGACCGGGCCACGGCCACATTCGGGAAGGACCAGCTGATCAACGGTCCGACGCTGAACCGCAGCGCGCCATCGTCACCCAGCTCGCCCAGGTCCAGCGCCGTGGCCCCCACAGACCCGCCCAGACGGATGCTGGGGTACAGACTGGCGGTCGCCACATCGACGCGGGCGGTGGCGGCGGCCAGATTGCGTTCGGCCTGACGCACATCCGGTCGACGCGCCAGCAGGGTCGCGCCGTCACCCACGGGGATTGGCTGGCTGAGACGGGGCGGGCCGGCACAGTCCGTGACCGCCTGCGACACCTCGCGCGGGGT
>CAYNDG010000128.1:0-5367 GCA_964395805.1 uncultured Brevundimonas sp. | reverse complement strand
ACGTCGCGCTTGGCCACGCCGACCCACAGGGACTGGTCGCCCAGCTTGCGCGTCTCGGCAGCGGTCCAGTCAGCGATCAGATAGGCGTCAAAAAGGCGGGCCACGGCGGGCACTCCCGGGAGAAAGGCGAAACAGGAATGGGCGGGCTTCTAGACCCCACCGCCATGGAACGCAAAGGCCAAAGCCCCGGTTCAGCCCCGGATCAGGGCCTCGAGGTGGGACAGCCACCGGCGACCGAGCCGGAGCGCCTCCGACGGGGCGCCTTCGGGTGCCGGGGCCGAAGCGTCCCAGAGATTCAGTTCGAACTCCGGATGGCGCGCGTCCGAAAACATCAGCCGGAGCACGACCAGCTCGGCGTCGGGCGCAAGAACATCCAGGGCCTTTCGGGCCTCGCCACGCCGCACGCGGGCCACGACATGCCCATCGACGATAATTTCGGCGCCTTCGATCTCCTCGAACCCGTAGACCAGACCATGGCCACCCCGGGCCCAGAGGACGGCGATCTGACCCTCGTCGAAGTCGAGGCCGGCGGCCTTGCCCTCGCCGGGCGAAAAGGCCTCGACCTCGGGGGCGGCGCCGAGAGTCCTGAGCAGGGTGCGCCTGAGGCGGCGCTCGCTTTCCATCCACCAGGCGAGGGCCAGCATGACGGTTGTCAGGGCTGCGGCGGCAAGGGCGACCAGCAGCAGGAAGCGTACCGCCTCGCCCACCGTCAGTCCTCCAGGGTCACGACCACGGGCACATGGTCACTGGGCTTGTCCATGGCGCGCGCCTGTCGATGGGTTTCGATGCCCGCAAAGCGGTCGGCGGCCTGCGGCGACAGCAGATGGAAATCGATGCGGATGCCGTGGTCACGCTGCCAGGCGCCGGCCTGATAGTCCCAGAAGGTGTAGGTGCCGGCCGGCTCGTGGCCGAGGTCGTGGCTGTCGGACAGGCCGAGGTTGCGCAGGGCGCGCAGGGCCGCGCGGCTTTCCGGCTGAAACAGGGCATCGTCTACCCATGCCGAGGGATCCCGCGCATCCTCGGGCGTGGGAATGACGTTGTAGTCGCCGCACAGGACGAAGGCTTCTTCCAGCGCCAGCAGGTCGCGCGCATGGGCATTCAGGCGGTCGAACCAGCCGAGCTTGTAGGCGAATTTCCCGGTGCCGGCCGGATTGCCGTTCGGCAGATACAGGCCGCCAACGCGGACGGGGCGGCGACCCTCGATCACCGCTTCGATATAGCGGGCCTGCTCGTCGGACGGATCGCCCGGCAGGCCCTTGCGGACATCCGAGATCGGCAGTTTGGAGAGCAGGGCGACGCCGTTGTAGCTCTTCTGGCCGTGGGTCTCGACATTATAGCCGAGCGCCTCGAAGGGTTCGCGCGGGAATTTCTCGTCCACGCATTTGATCTCCTGGAAGCAGGCGACGTCGGGCTGATGTTCGCCCAGCCAGGCGAGCACGGTCTCGAGACGGGCGTTGACGGAGTTCACGTTCCAGGTGGCGATGCGCATGGCGCGACGCTAGTGCGATTTCCGGCGCGAGGCGAGGGCCACAAACGAAGAGGCCCGAAGCACCGCAAAGGCGCCCCGGGCCGGGATCGACGTTGATCGCGGGCCTTACTCGGCCGGTGCGGCTTCCGGTTCGGTGGTGGCCGGGGCAGCCGTCAGCTCGCACGGCTTGCTGAAGATCTGCACGGCATCGACGCAGGAATAGACCTGCTGGGTGGCGCCGTTCTGAAAGCGGACGATGACGCCCTCGCCGGTCGAGCATTTCAGCTCATAGAAGGCGCCGCGCTGCGGATTGTCGCCCATCCAGGACACGTCCTCGACGTTGCAGGCGGCGATTTCGGTGTTGGCCACCAGCTTGGGCCATTCGGTGCGGGTCTCCTCGGCGGTGGTCAGCTGGCAGGTGCCCGTCGAGATCAGGGCATAGCGCCAGCAGGGCGTCGCGCCCCAGTCACCGCTCTCGGATTTTTCCAGCCGGTAGCCATCGGTACCGGCGCAGCCCAGTTCATAGACGCGGACGTTCCAGGCGATGGCTTCATCGACATTGCAGGACACGCCGGCCTGCCGCGCGTACTCGGTGATCACGGCGACGCGGTTCTGGTTGCCCGGCAGGGCGCACTGGAGGCCGACCTCGGCTTCCGGATTGTCCTTGCGGAGTTGCCAGGCGAGGCTGGACTGAAGCACGCAGTCGGCGGCCGTCGGCGCACCCTCGACGGCCTCGAGGATGTAGCCCGGGCCGGTCGCGCAGGCTACTTCATAGAGTTTGGCACCGCTTTCACGCATGCCGATCAGGGACGACTCCGTGACCTGGCAGGTCGGCACGGCCACGGCCGCGACCGCGCTGGCGGCCGCCTGGATCTCTTCGGCCGTAGGCGGGGCAGGCTGGCGGGCCTGCTGACGCTGGCGGTTTCGATCCTCACGCCCACCGCCGACGCGACCCGGCAGGACGACCTCGCCCGACACCTGGCCGGAAGCCTCGGCGGATTCATTGCTGCGATCGCTGTCCCGGTTTTCCTGGGCCAGAACCGGCGTGGCGGTCAGAAAGGCGAGGGCGAGGGCCGATCCGGCGAGGGTGGCGATTTTGGCGTGGGACACGGAGATCACTCCTGAAGCAACTTGGATGGCGGCAATCCTTGGCGCGCGGATGTGACAGGGTCAAGGCAGGAACAGGGCGCCCCTCTCCGGTGGACGCACGCGCGCAAAATGGTCTATCGAAGGTTTCGATTGGAGACGCACTTGGCCGACGGCGGGATACGTGACGATACAGAGGGGGATACAGCCCGGGGGCTGACCTATCCGATCGGGCGGCTGCCCGAGGCGGGTGAGGGCATTGAGGTCGGGCCGGGCGTGCTGTGGCTGCGGCTGCCCCTGCCGATGGCGCTGAACCACATCAATCTCTATGCGCTCGAGGACGGCGACAGCTGGACGCTGGTGGACACGGGCCTGTTCACGCCCGCTTCCGTCGAAATCTGGGAAGGCCTGTTGACCGGTGCCCTGGAGGGGCGGCCGATCCAGCGAGTGATCTGCACCCACATGCACCCGGATCACATCGGCATGGCAGGCTGGCTGTGCGAGCGATCCGGCGCGCCGCTGCTGATGTCGCGGCTGGAATATGTGACGGGGCGGATGCTGGTCGCGGACACCGGCCGACCGGCGCCGGAATCGGGACGGCGCTTCTATCAGGCGGCAGGCTGGACCGAGGCGCAATTGACGGGCTGGGGCCGTGACTATGGCTCGTTCGGGCGTGTGGTCAGCCCCATGCCGGATGCCTACCACCGCCTCACCGAGGGCGATGTGCTGTCGATCGGCGGGGAGGACTGGGAGGTCGTGGTCGGTCAGGGCCACAGCCCGGAACACGTCTGTCTGTGGCGCAGGTCGGACGGCGTGTTCATTGGCGGAGACCAGATCCTGCCGAAGATTTCCTCGAATGTGTCGGTGTGGCCGACCGAGCCCCTGTCGGACCCTCTGGGGGACTGGATGCGCTCGTTGAAAGACCTTCAACGGCGTCTGCCCGAGGACCTGCTGGTTCTGCCCTCGCACGGGGAGCCATTCCGGGGCGTGCAGGCGCGGCTGGCGGCGCTGTTGCGGGGGCATGGCCAGGCGCTGGCGCGGCTGGAGCGCCGGCTGGAGACCCCGATGCGTGCTGTCGATACCTTTGCCAGCCTGTTCGCCCGCCCGGTCGGAGACGGCCTGCGCGGCATGGCGACCGGCGAGGCGGTGGCGCATCTGAACCATCTGGAACGGCAGGGGCGGGTGATGCGCAGACGCGATGCCTCGGGTATCGACTGGTGGCAGGCTACGGCCGCGCCGGTTTCAGGATCGACAGACGACAACGGAGAGTGAGGATCATGTCCGACAACATTCAAATCGACGTGTCCGACGGTATTCTCACCGTGACCCTGGACCGTTCGGAGAAGAAGAACGCCATCACCCAGGCCATGTATGAGGCGCTGGCCGGGGCGACCGAGCGCTGTCGGACCGATGACGCGATCCGGGTGATGCTGATCCGGGCCGAGGGCGACAGCTTTTCGGCGGGTAATGACATTGCCGACTTCATCGCCCTGGGCTCGCAGGCGTCGTCTCCCGCCGACATGGCGGTGTTCCGCTTCCTGAAGGCGCTGGCCGATCTGGACAAGCCGCTGGTCGCCGCCGTGAAGGGCCGGGCGGTCGGGATCGGGACCACCCTGCTGCTGCACTGTGACATGGTGGTGGTGGCCGAGGATGCGCTGCTGTCGGTGCCCTTCATCAATCTGGCGCTGGCGCCCGAGGCGGCGTCCAGCCTGCTGCTGCCCAGGGTGATCGGGCACCCGAGAGCGTTCGAGATGTTCGCGCTCGGCCAGCCGGTGGATGGGCGGACCGCCCTGGCCTGGGGGCTGGCCAACCGCGCCGTGGCCGCTGATGCCGTTGACGAGACCGCGCTGGACCTGGCCCGCCAGCTGGCAGCGCGGGCGCCCAATTCGATCCGCAAGACCAAGGCGCTGATGCGCGATGCCGAGGATATGTGGTCGCTGATGCAGCGTGAGGGCGAGGCGTTCGGCAGCCAGATGAAGAGCCCCGAGGCCATGGAGGCCTTCATGGCCTTTACGCAAAAGCGCGCCCCGAACTTCGGCTGACACAAATCGGCGATTGCGTCGCGGGCCCGTGCCCTGTAGCAGCGCGCGCCTATGGCCGAGCCCCGCACCCTGACCCCGGATGACGCGCCCCTTTCCGGGGCTGCGGTCGTGCGCGCCGAGCAGGTCGGCGACGCCGGGACCATCGAGCGGATCGTGCTGGAGGCCTTTGGCCCCGGCCGCTTTGCCAAGACGGCAGAGCGTCTGCGCGAAGGGGCCGCGGTCGATGTCGGCTTCGTCGCCTGTCTGGACGGGCGCGTGGTCGGCAGTGTGCGACTGTGGCAGATCCGGGTGGGCGGGACGCCCTGCCTGTTCCTCGGACCTATCGCCGTTCAGCGGTCAGAGCGCAGCGAGGGGCTGGGCGCGGCGTTGGTTCAGGCCTGTATCGATCACGCCCGGACGAGCGGCGCGGCGGGCATATTGCTGGTCGGCGATGCACCCTATTTCGGGCGGATCGGCTTTGACCGGGTTGGGGGTGTGAGGATGCCGGGACCGGTCGATCCGGCGCGGCTGCTGTGGCTGCCGATTGCGGTCGAGACGGTGGCCGGTTCGGTGACGATCGGTTGAAGCGACTTTGCGACCGGCGTCGCAGGTCCTAAGTCTGGGGGATGACGAACAGGGAACCGAAGGGACTGGACGGACTGGTGCGGCTGGCCGCCGAACAGGGCGGGCGGGGCCTGCCGCCCGTGCATCTGTGGCACCCGGAGCATTGCGGCGACATTGACATCGTCATCCAGGCCGACGGCCTCTGGATGCATGAGGGCACGCCCATCG
>CAYNDG010000127.1:1588-5379 GCA_964395805.1 uncultured Brevundimonas sp. | reverse complement strand
TAAGGAATGACCATCAGGGCCGCCGCCGCCGGAACGGAAAACAGGATGGCAAAGACAATACCCTGATCCATGGTTTTCTGGGCGCCTTCATGGTCCTGCGCCGATACGGCCCGGCTCAAAGCGGGTAAAAGGGCCACACCAATAGCCACCCCTACCAGCCCCAGCGGCAACTGATATAGCCGGTCGGCAACACTCAGCCACATGCGCGCACCGTTTATCGCCGACGACAGCCATTGAGAGACAAAAACATTGATCTGGGTCGCTGCCGCCGCCATCGCGCCGGGAATGGCCAACAGGATCAGGTTGCGGATTTCCGGCGACAGCGACGGCATGGCTATACCAATCCGCGCGCCTGCCCGACGCACGGCCCAGACCAGCAGCGCCACCTGCGCGACCCCGGACGCCAGTATGGCCCATGACGCCGCATAGGCCGCACTCAGCGGGTCTTTCTGCGGCCAGACGAAGGCCAGGATGGCCAGATTCATCAGTGTCGGGGCAAAAGCCGAGACGATAAACTTGCCACGCGCATTCAACACCCCGGACAAAAGCGCCACAATGGCCATGCAGGGCAGATAGGGCATGGTGATCTGGGTCAGGACCACGGCCAGCTTGAAGCGCGCCGGGTCGTTCAGGAAGCCGACGTTGATGACCGTCATGATCCACGGCATGGCCAGCTGGGCGACGATCGTCAGGACCACGGTGACCATGGCCACCATGGCCAGCGCCTGGGTGGCGACGCGGTCGGCGGCCTCTGGGCCTTCGGTTTCGAGCGTCCGGGCATAGGCGGGCACAAAGGCGGCGGCAAAGGCGCCCTCGGCAAAGATGCGCCGGAACAGATTGGGAAAGCTGAGGGCGGTATTATAGGCGTCGGCGGCGGGCCCGGCCGAGGCCCCCAGCGCCGCCGAGATCACCACATCGCGGGCAAACCCGGCCGCCCGGCTGATCAGGGTCAGGCCGCTGAAAATGGCCGAGGACCGCACCATGCCGCCCCCGCGTCGGGCGGGCGGAGGGGAGCTGGCCGTGGCCTCGGGCGTCGGAACGGTCTCGGGGGGCAGGCTCACCGGCGGGCTCGGGACTGGATCGGAGGGGAAGCGTCAGCCTTAGGCCGATTTCGCGGAGGGCGCACGTCTGGAAAAACACCGTCTGAACAGTCTGAATGGTCTGGATCGTCTGAAAGCGACCGGACGCCCGATGCCGCCGCGCCATTATAAGGGCACCCGAGAGAGGGGGGATCAGATTTTCCGGAAATCCCCGCATCGCCGCCTTGCGGGTCATACGGCTGTGACACGCGTCTGCTTAGCCTGCGGCCATCCGGATTCTCCCCGATTCTGAAGTGCGAGCCCGTCATTAAAGACCTCGAGCGCGACTACCCCGACCACACCCAGGCGATGGGCTATGAGCACGGCGACGAACCGCCGGGCAACACCTCCGCCAACCGCAACTTCTATGACGTCATGGGCGCGCGCGTCGGCCGTCGCGGCTTCCTGATGGGGGGCCTTGCGACCCTGGCGACCGGCCTCATCGGCGGATCGCTGACGGCCCCGCCGGCGCAGGCTCAGGGCCGGTCAGGCCTGATCGGCTTCAAGCCCGTGCCGGTCAGCTACGCCGACACGGTGGTCGTGCCCGAGGGGTACACCGCCCGGGTGCTGGGGCCGGTCGGTACGCCGATCCTGGGCGACCTGCCCGCCTTCCGGTCCGGTGCCAATACCGGCGCCGAACAGGAGCGCCAGATCGGCCAGCATCACGACGGAATGCACTTCTTCCCGATCGACGGCTCATCCAGCGACGGCCTGATCGTGGTGAACCACGAATATGTCGAGCCGCGCTTCCTGCATGCCGCCAAGGACGGCTATCGCGGCGTGGCCCACAACCTGGCCAGCGTCGTCTATGGCGCCGACGGCAAGCGCGATGACGACGAGGTCAGGATGGAGATGGCCGCCCACGGCGTCTCCGTCTACCGCACCACGAAGCAAGCGGACGGGACCTGGGCCGTGGTGGCCGATCCGCGCAACCGCCGGGTCACCGCCAGCACGCCGATGGAGATCCGGGGCCCGGTGCGGGGCTCGGCCCATGTGCGCACGCGGTTCAGCCCCGAGGGCCTGAGGGCGCGGGGCACGCTGAGCAACTGCGCCCATGGGGTCACGCCCTGGAACACCTATCTCGCCGCCGAGGAAAACTGGTCCAGCTATTTCCTCAACCTCGATGCAGAACAGCCCCGCGAGCATGCCCGTTACGGGGTATCGAAACATCCGCGCGGCGGCCGTTATGGCTGGCACCTGGCCCGCTCGGGTGCGGACGAATGCATCCGTTTCGACGCCACGACCAAGGCGGCTTCGGCGACCCGGGACTATCGCAACGAACCGAACACCTATGGCTGGATGGTCGAGATCGACCCGTTCAACCCGGGCGCCGTGCCGATCAAACGCACCCATCTGGGCCGCTTCGCCCACGAGGGGGTGGTGTTCGCCCCGGCCGTCGAGGGGGCGCCCGTGGTCTGCTATTCGGGCGACGACGCGCGCTTCGAATACATCTACAAATTCGTCTCCGAGGGCGTCTGGGAACCGGGCCGGACCGACGGCTCCATCCTCGACAGCGGCACCCTCTATGTCGCCCGGTTCAACGATGACGGCACCGGCGAATGGCTGGCGCTGGCGCCGGGGCAGAACGGGCTGACCCCCGCCAACGGCTTTGCCGATCTGGCCGACATCCTGGTCAACACCCGCCTCGCCGCCGACCATGTCGGGGCGACCAAGATGGACCGGCCCGAATGGGGTGCCGTGGATCCCAACACCGGCGCGGTCTTCTTCACCCTGACCAACAACACCCGCCGCACCCAGGCCCAGGTGGATGCCGCCAACCCCCGGGCGGTCAATAATTTCGGCCATATCGTGCGCTGGAACTACGCCGGCGGCGACCACAGACAGGCGCGCTTCGACTGGGATCTGTTCGTCATTGCCGGCGATGCCAGGACCTCGGCCGTGGGCAGGGGCGGCGCGCTGAAGGACGACAACATCTTCGCCTGTCCGGACGGGCTGTGGTTCGACAAGGACGCGCGGCTCTGGATCCAGACCGACATGGGCGACATGGGGCCGGACTATGAGGGCCCGCTCAAGCCGTTCGGCATGAACATGCTGCTCGCGGCCGATCCGGCCACCGGCGAGATCAAGCGCTTCATGACCGGGCCCTGGGGCCAGGAGTGCACCGGCGTCATCACGACGCCGGACGGCAAGACGATGTTCGTCAACTTCCAGCATCCCGGCGCCCATGCGACGCCCGCACAGTTCGCCACCGGCGACTACGGGTCGGGCTTTCCCGACTATGACGGGACGGTGCCGCGATCGGCCACGGTCGTCATCACGAAAGACGACGGCGGCGTCATCGGCTCCTGAGCCGGACGCTGGACTGAAGGCGGCGCCCGCAAAGAAAAAGGCCCCGGCGTTTCCGACGGGGCCTCTTCCTCAATCGTTGATCAGCGATCAGTCGCGACGACGGCTGCGGCTGCGGTCGCGGTCACCGCCGCCTTCGCGCTTGGGACGGCCGCCCGTGTCGTCCGACAGCGGCGGCTCGCCGCGTTCGGCGCGTTCGGCGTTGATCTTGTCGGTGATGTCCTCACCGGTTTCCTGATCGACAACCTTCATCGACAGCTTGGTCTTGCCGCGATCGTCGAAGCCGAGGAATTTGACCTTGACCTCCTGACCTTCCGACAGGACGTCGGCGGGGTTGGCGACGCGCTCCAGCGAGATCTGCGACACGTGGACCAGACCGTCCTTGGCGCCGAAGAAGTTTACGAA
>CAYNDG010000127.1:1311-1543 GCA_964395805.1 uncultured Brevundimonas sp. | reverse complement strand
TGCCGGGCTCGGGCTCGGACACGATCGACGAGATCCAGTTCTTGGCGGCGTCGATCTTTTCCTGGTCCGAGGCGGCGATCTTGACGGTGCCGTCGTCCTCGATGTTGACCTTGGCGCCGGTCTTTTCGACGATTTCGCGGATGATCTTGCCGCCGGTGCCGATGATGTCGCGGATCTTGTCGACCGGAACCTTGATGGATTCGATCTTGGGCGCGTACTCGCCCAGTTCCGA
>CAYNDG010000127.1:0-1245 GCA_964395805.1 uncultured Brevundimonas sp. | reverse complement strand
GTGCTACCGGCGACCGTGATGTCCATCTGCAGGCTGGTGATGCCGTCACGGGTGCCGGCCACCTTGAAGTCCATGTCGCCGAGGTGATCTTCGTCACCCAGGATGTCCGACAGGATGGCGAACTCGCCCGAGGGCTCGAGGATCAGACCCATGGCGATGCCCGAGACCGGCTTCTTGAGCGGCACACCGGCATCCATCAGGGCCAGCGACGAACCG
The DNA here is from genome assembly GCA_964395805.1 of uncultured Brevundimonas sp. GTDB lineage: Bacteria > Pseudomonadota > Alphaproteobacteria > Caulobacterales > Caulobacteraceae > Brevundimonas. Next base: position 1,029 of record CAYNDG010000127.1, on the reverse strand, counting down.
CAGACCGTGGCCATCGAGGACGAGCCGTTCGACTCGGTGATCTCGGAGACCAGACGGATGGTGTAGGGGAACTCTTCCGCCGACGGCAGCATCGGGCGAATGGCGCGCCAGGCCAGCTTACCGTGACCGATTTCGCGACGGCCGGCGCCGCCCATGCGACCCGTTTCCCCGACCGAATAGGGGGGGAAGTTGTAGTGCAGGAGGAATTTCTCCTTGTAGGTCCCGGTCAGGGCGTCGATGTACTGCTCGTCCTCGCCGGTGCCGAGCGTGGCGACGACGATCGCCTGGGTCTCACCCCGGGTGAACAGGGCCGAGCCGTGGGTGCGCGGGAAGACGCCGACTTCCGAGACGATGTCGCGGACCTTGTCGAGGGCACGGCCATCGACGCGGTTGCTGTTGTCGATGATGTCGCGACGCAGGACCTCGGCTTCGCACTCCTTGAACGCCGCGGCAAATTTGGCCGACTCGACGCCGTCCGGATTCTCTTCGGTCTTCACCAGGGCCTCGGCGGCCTTCTTCCTGGCGGCACCGACCGCTTCGTGGCGGGCGTGCTTGGCCTTGTGGGTGTAGGCGGCCTTGATGTCGTCGCCGACCAGTTTTTTGATCGAGGCGACCACGTCCGAGTGATCCTCGGGCGTGAAGTCGAACGGCTCCTTGGCGGCGTGTTCGGCCAGGTCGATGATGGCCTCGATGACCGGCTGCATGCCGCGATGGGCGAACATCAGGGCCTCGAGGAAGGTGTCTTCCGACAGTTCCCTGGCCTCGGACTCCACCATCATCAGGGCGTCCTGGGTGCCGGCGACGAACAGGTCGAGGTCGGAATCAGGCATCTGGTCGAGGGTCGGGTTCAGGACCAGCTCGCCGTTGATATAGCCAACGCGGGCGCCACCGATGGGGCCCATGAAGGGCACGCCGGAGAGGGTCAGGGCGGCAGAGGCCGCGACCATGCCGACCACGTCCGGATCATTTTCCAGATCGTGCTGCAGGACGGTGACGACCACCTGGGTCTCGTTCTTGAAGCCCTTGACG
>CAYNDG010000126.1:0-5391 GCA_964395805.1 uncultured Brevundimonas sp. | reverse complement strand
CAGAAGGTCGAAATCCTGGATTCGGGTGAAACCACCCTGATCAAGGGTGACCATGTCGACATCGCCGAGGTCGAGGCCGAGAACGCCAAGGTCATCAAGCGCAAGGGCCGTCCGGCGACCACCCAGCCGGTACTGCTGGGTATCACCAAGGCCTCGCTGCAGACCCGCAGCTTCATCTCGGCGGCGTCCTTCCAGGAGACCACCCGCGTGCTGACCGACGCTTCGGTCAACGGCAAGGTCGACAATCTGGAAGGCCTCAAGGAGAACGTCATCGTGGGCCGCCTGATCCCGGCGGGCACGGGGGCCTATCTGCGGGCGCTGCAGAAGGTCGCCAACCAGCGCGATGCCGAGCTTACGGACGCCCGCGAAGCGGCGGTCGAGGCTTTGCCCGCCGATCTGGCGGCGGAACTGGAAGAGACCGAAGGCTGATCGGTCTGACCATCGGAACAGGAAGGGGCGGCGTCGGAAGGCGCCGCCTTTTTCTAATTCTCCGGAGCGCGACGCCGGTCGCCCAGGCCCTGATCAAGTTGATCGTTGGTGTCCTGGCGAAAGCCGGGGTCCAGATGCGCGCCGGGGCAGCCGATGCCGAAGTTCGAGCCGGGGCAGTCGCCGACCCCCGTCACCCCCGTGCCGCCCGCCAGGGGCCTGCGGCGGGCCTCATAGGCTTCCATCTCGCGACGGCCTTCGGCGGCGAAGCGGGCGTCGCGGTCCGCGTTGCCCGTGCCGGAGATGGGGCGGGCGCGGGCTGCCCCCTCGTTGAAGGCCTCGTCACAGAGCGCCTGCTCGGCATCCGACATGCGACCGTTGCGGGCGTTGCATCCCACGGTGCTTGTGCGGAGGCTGCGGGCCACGCGTCCGCCCTGTGTTTCGGGCCGCACCTGCCAGTCGTCGCCCGTTGCGCTGCGCGACGGCACACCAGGGATTTCGGGACGGGTGTCAGGGGCAGACTCGTCGTCGTCGGGGCGTACCTGCAGGGGGAGGGTTGCCAGCGGCCGCGCGGACAGGGAGTCGATCACAGGGCGTGAGGCGGGCGGTTCGCGCGGCGTCTCATTGCGCAGCCGGGGGCGGGGCTCGATCTGGAGATAGATCGGCGGTGGTCCCGTATCGGCCGTGGACGGGGGCTTGAAGGTTCCCGTCGCAAGAAGGCCGAGGACGACGGCGTGGGCCAGAAGCGATCCGGCCACCACCAGAGGGTTGCGGACCCGGGGCCTTGCCATGGCCGCCATGATCAGTTTCAGCCGTTCGGATCGGATCACGTGCTTCGGCCTCCCCAGTCGGGCAAGACAAGCGGGCAACCATGGCCGGGTTGGGGCTGAAATGAGGGCCTATTCGCGGCGGAGTGCCTCAATCGGGTCCAGCTGCGCTGCGCGCCAGGCCGGATAGGCGCCGAACACTACGCCGACGAAGGTGGAAAATCCGATGGCGAGGGGAGCGGCCCAGGCCGGAATTGCCGCAGGCCAGTCCCCGAATTTCGACATCAGCAGCGCCCCGCCGACGCCGAGGACCAGGCCCAGCAAGCCGCCGAGCAGGGACAAGGTCACCGACTCCAGTGCGAACTGGGTCAGCACGTCGCCGCGCCGCGCGCCGATGGCCATGCGTAGTCCGATCTCGCGCGTGCGCTCGGTCACCGACACCAGCATGATGTTCATGATCCCGACACCGCCAACCAACAGGGACACTCCGGCCACCGCAGCCAGCAGGATGGTGAAGGTCGCGGTCGAGGACTGGGCGGCTTCCTGGATGGAGGTCAGATTCTGCACATTGAAGTCGTCTTCCTGGCCCGGGCGAATGCGGTGCCGCTCACGCAGCAGCTCGGCCACGTCCTGCTCCAGTCGATAGAGAGCGCTCTCGTCGACCGCCTTGAGATAGATCTGGTTGACGCTGTTGCCGCGCGAGCCCGAGCCCCGGCCGATGACGCGGCTGCGCGCCGCATCCAGCGGGATCACCACGATGTCGTCCTGGTCCTGGAAGCCGGACTGGCCCTTCTCGCCCAGGACACCGACGACGGTAAAGGGGATGGGGCCGATGCGCATCCGCTGCCCCACCGGATCGACGCCCTCGCCGAACAATTCGCGGACGACCGTCTGGCCCAGCACGGCGACCTTGCGCCCGCTGTCGGCGGCGGCCTGATCGAACATCTGGCCCGAGACGATCTCCAGATCGCGCGCCACCAGATAGTCGGGCGTGACCCCCTCGATCCGGCTGGACCAGTTGGCGCCCTGATAGATGAGCTGTGCGCCGCCATTGATCGCGGGCGACACCGCCCTGACCCCCTCAAGGGTCCGCATGGCCAGGGCGTCGTCCACGGTCAGGCTGGCACCCGAGCCACCACCACCCCGCACAAATCCACCGCCTGCACCGCGGGGGGCGCCCGGCCGGATGACCAGCATATTGGTGCCAAGGCTGGACAGGGCCTCCTCGACGCGCTGCTGGGCGCCCAGACCGATCGAGGTCATCATGATGACCGCCGCCACGCCGATGACGACTCCCAGCGAGGTCAGGGCCGAGCGCATCGGATGGGCGGCGATGGCCCCCACGGCAAAGCGGACCAGTTCAAGCGGGCTCATGGTGCCGCCTGTCACGGGGTGGGGATCATGCGCCATTACGGTCATCCGATACGATCAGGCCGTCGCGGAAGGCGATCCGGCGACGGGCGCGGGCCGCGACCTCATTGTCGTGGGTGACGATGCACAGCGTCAGGCCCTGACTGTTAAGCTCGTCGAAGAGGGCCAGCACCTCCTGACCGGTGGCAGTGTCCAGCGCGCCGGTGGGTTCGTCGGCCAGCAGCAGGTCGGGAGTGTTGGCCAGAGCCCGGGCGATAGCCACCCGCTGCTGCTGTCCGCCCGACATCTGGGTCGGCCTGTTGGCCAGGCGATCGCCCAGGCCGACCCGTTCCAGCAAGGCCACAGCCCGGTCCCGTCGCTCCGCCGCTGCGATCCCGGCATAGATCATCGGCAGTTCCACATTCTGGACCGCCGTCAGCCGCGGCAGCAGCTGAAAGGACTGGAAGATGAAGCCGATACGGCGGTTACGGAAACTGGCCAGTTCATCGTCATCATACTCGGCCACCGGGTCGTCCTCGAACCGGTAGTCGCCCGCCGTCGGGCGATCCAGCCCACCCAGCACATTCATCAGGGTCGACTTGCCCGAACCGGAGGGGCCGACGATGGCCACATGCTCCCCGCGACCGATGCTCAGCGACACGCCGCCGAGCGCGTGGATGATGTTGTCGCCCATGACATAGGTCTTGGTCAGGCTTTCGATCTCGATCATCGGTCGGTCCTAGAAGCCACGCGGGCCGCCGCCGCCGCCGGTGACGCGCGCGGCCTGCTGCTGGGCGCGGGCATCGGGCGCCCGGGGGCCACCCCCCGTGATCACGAGGTCGCCCTCCTTGAGCTCGCCGCCGATGACTTCGGTATAGGAACCGTCGGTCGCCCCGGTGGTGACCGCCACGCGCACGGGCTTGCCCTCGCGCATCACCCAGACAACGCCCCGGTTGCCGCCGCCGGCCAGGCGCAGCCGCTGGGTTTCCAGAATCGCCTGCTGGTCGGGCCGCAGCAGCGGTTTGATCTCGTCCAGCGCGGCATTGAGGATGGCCGCAGAGGCCGGGTTGCTGCCGCGCCGGCGCTGGCCGCCGCCTGCGCCGCGCTGGGCCCGCATGTCCTGCTGGGCCTTTTCCAGAATCGGCAGGACCGTGGCCTGCTGCGAGGCGTCCAGCTTCAACTCTTCAACGAGGGTGGTGACGATATTGCCGCGTCCGCCGCCCCCGCGCTGACGGTTGCCGCCGGTTGCCGCCGGTCCGAACGGCGAGCCACCGCCCCCGGCCTGGCCCGCCTGCTGGGCGGCCAGGACATCCCCCGGCGTAAAGCGCAGGGCGGCGTTCGGCACGCGCAGCACATTGCGCTTCTCTTCCAGAATGATGTCCGCATTGGCCGTCATGCCGGGCAGCAGCCTTTCGCCGGGGTTGTCGGCCTCGACCACGACCGTATAGGCGACCACGCTCTGCTCGGTGGTGGGCAGGACCCGGATCTGGGTCACCTGTCCCGTGAAGTTGTCGTCAGGAAAGGCATCGACGGTGAAGCGCACCGTCTGACCGACGCGGACCGAGCCGATGTCGGCTTCATCGACGGTCACCAGCGCCTGCACGCGCGACATATCCTGGGCCAGGGTGAACAGCACCGCGACGTTCAGGCCCGAGGCGACCGTCTGGCCCGGCTCGATCTGGCGATCGATGACGATGCCGTCGATGGGGGCGGTGATGGTGGTCCGTCCCAGAGTCGCCTGATTGGCGCGCAGCTGGGCCTGCTGCTGACGTACCTGCGCGCGGGCGCTTTGTTCATTGGCCCGGGCCGTCCGCAGCGACGCCTCGGCCGCGTCCAGCGCGGCCCGGGCGATGATCTGACGATCAAACAGGAATTTCTGACGGTCATACTCCGCCTGCGCCAGGGCGACCTGCGCCTGGGCCTGGGCGACGCCCGCCTGTGCCGAGACGATGGCAGCCTGCGACTGCTCGACCGAGGAGCGCTGGTTCTCCGGGTCCAGCCGGGCGAGGACCTGACCGCGCCGTACCCGGTCATTGTAGTCGACCAGCACCTCGGTCACCTGCCCGGAGATCTGGGACCCCACCTCGACGGTGACCAGCGCTTCCAGCGTGCCCGACGCAGAGACGCTGCGTACCAGATCCCCGGTGCGCACGGCTTCGGTCCGGTACGGTTCTGCCTCGCTGCCGCCGCGCAGGAAGAAGAACCAGCACGCCACGCCAATCAGCAAAAGACCGGCGCCGCCCATGATCCAGTTCCGGCGGCTCCGGCGGCGGGGACGGGGCTTGACGGGTCCGGGCCCGGAGGAAAGGGTCGCGCTCATTCAGTTCAGGTCTCATGTCGGGGGCAGGGGCCCGGGGCTTTCGACACTAACGTCCCGGCCAGGTGTTTCCGTCGCCGAGGAGGCCGGAGACGACCTGAACCGGTGATGAAGCCTTCTCGCTCCCGCCTCCTCCCGGGCGGCCCTTGACCCCCGGCCCCCGTGCGCGTAGAACCCGCGCACTTTTGAAGGGGCGGATTCGTCGGTCCCGGAGATCGTGACAATCGAATGCGACGGGCTGTGTCCCGCCGGAATGCCCGAAGCGCGCATTCCGGCTTTTGCGTTTGAGACCAATCCACCCGGGCAGCGGCCATCCGGCCGGGTCCAAAAGAAGGCTCCGAGACGCCCCGGCCGACAGGCACACGTCTCCAAGATGAAGAGAAAAAGTTCGAATGCCTACGATCAACCAGCTGATCCGCAAGCCCCGCCAGCCCAAGGTCGCCCGGAACAAGGTTCCGGCCCTGAAGGGCTGCCCGCAGCGTGGCGGCGCCAGCACCCGCGTCTACACCACCACTCCGAAGAAGCCGAACT
>CAYNDG010000125.1:0-5398 GCA_964395805.1 uncultured Brevundimonas sp. | reverse complement strand
TGGCGCCGCGCAGGGTCTGCCAGGTGATGGCCACGCCGATGATGGTGCCCAGCACCACGCACCCGCCGATGATGATCACCAGAATGCCTTCCTCGAACATGGCGTTCTGATTGGCGTCGGCAAGCTCCTGCCGGGTCCAGGCGCGCCAGCGGCCTCCGCCCTGCTGGTTCAGTTGAGCCGCAACAATCTCGCCGCGTGACGGATCGCCGAGCTTGATCATGAGGGGGCCGACCTGGGAGCTCGAGTCGCTGGTCTGACCCAGCATTCGCAGGGTATCCCGGGACATGACGATGATCGGCTGCATCATGTTCGGATAGCCGCGTGTCACCGCCGCCACGGTCACGGTCGTCCCGTTAAACAGCGCCCTGTCGCCCAGCTCGACGTCCAGTTGCCGGAGCGTCGTCTCGTCGACGGCAATGGAATAGGGCTGACGCAAGGCCTCGACCAACTCATCCGAGTAGTCGGTGGGGATCGTGACCGAGCCAAGCTTGGTGTCGATTATCCGCACCTGCACGCCCTGGGCCCGCGGTGCCTTCACCTTCGCCCGCTCCGCCTGACTCATCGTCGGATCATACGCCTTGATGCTCTGGAACTGGCCCCATCCGCCGGCCAGTGGCTTCACTTCCACGACTTCGGGATGGTTGTAGACAAGCGGAATGAAGCGACGCGGCACACCCGATGGGCCATCGCCCATCCGCGTCGCCCCGGGTTGCATGATGATAACGTCGGCGCCCGACCGTTCGATGGTCGCGGTAAATCCCTTGCCGATGCCGATGAAGACGCCGGTCATGGCCAGCACCAGCAGGCCGGACAGCGCCAGCGCCATCACGGCCGCCATATAGCGGCGCCATTCATACAGCAGTGTGGAAAGTGCAAGCGACATATGTGGTGCCAAACCCCTGACCTTGGGCAGGTTCTGAAGGCCGCGAGCCGCGAGGCCAAGTTAAATCGGGGTAAGGGTCCTGTTCGCCCCGCATGATCGGCATGGACGACAGGCCTCCGGACGGTTTAACTCTGCGGCATGGCGGGCCCGGTGGCCCGACACCGTCCAGGTAACACCCCAGGAAACCCCCATGACATTCCGCCCGCTTCGCTTCGCCGCTTCGGTGACCGCCTCGCTTGCCGCCCTTGGACTGGGCGCGGCCCTGACCCTGATGCCCGGCACCCCGGTGCAGGCGGACGAGGGCATGTGGACCTTCGACAACTTCCCGATCGCCCGGGTCAATGCCCTGTACGGTACCAGTATCGATCAGGCCTGGCTGGACCGGGTGCGGCTGGCTTCGGTGCGTATCCAGGGCTGCTCGGCCTCCTTCGTCTCCGGCGAGGGGCTGATCCTGACCAACCACCATTGCGTGGTGTCCTGCATCCAGGAACTGTCGACCGCCGAGAATGACTATGTGCAGGACGGCTGGATGACCGCCAGCCGGGACGAGGAAAAGGTCTGCCCCGGCCAGACCGCCGATGTGCTGATGGAGATTGTCGACGTCACCGACCGGGTGCTGGCTGCCGGCCAGGGCCTTGAGGGTCAGGCGTTCAGCCAGGCCCGGACGGCCGAGATCCAGGCCATCCAGCGCGAGGCCTGCGGCGGCGACGCGAAGATGAACTGCCAGGTCATCAGCTTCTATCGCGGCGGCCAGTACGCCCTGTACAAATTCCGCCGCTATGACGATGTCCGGCTGGTGTTCGCGCCCGAGTTCCAGGCGGCCTTCTTCGGCGGCGACCCCGACAATTTCAACTTCCCCCGTTATGCGCTCGATGCCGCCTTCCTGCGCGCCTACGAGGACGGCAAGCCGGCCGAGACGCCGAACTACCTGACCTGGAACCCGAACGCCCCGACCGAGGGCGAGGTGACCTTCGTCTCGGGCAATCCGGGCTCGACCCAGCGCCTGCTGACGGTGTCGCAGCTGGAGCGGCTGCGCGACCAGCAACTGCCGCTGCAGCTGATCCAGGGTTCGGAACTGCGCGGCCGCCTGCTGAACTATTCGGCCTCGGGTGAGGAGGCCAAGCGTGTTTCGGTCGACACTATCTTCGGCCTCGAAAACAGCTTCAAGGTCTGGTTCGGCCAGCAGCAGGCCCTGCTCGACCCGGCCTTCATGGCCACCAAGCGCCGCGAGGAGGCCGAGCTTCGGGCCGCGGTGTCGGCCGATCCGGCCCTCGCCCGGCGTATCGGCGATCCCTGGGCCGAACTGGAGGCGGTCGATACCGTCGCCCGCGAGCTGTTCCTGCCCTTCTACCAGCTGGAATCGCGCGCCGGCGGGGGCTCGACCCTCTATGCCATCGGTCGCGCCATCGCCCGGACCGGCATTTCGCGTGCGGCGGCCGGCAGCACGATGACCGAAGCCCAGCTGGCGGGCTTTGCCGACCGGGTCGGAGCCGACATCCCGATTTATGAAGGCATCGAGGAAATCCAGCTCACCTTCTGGCTGTCCAAGACCCGCGAATATCTGACCGTCGACAATCCGGCGGTGCAGGCCCTGCTGGGCAAGGAGAGCCCCGAAGCCCTGGCCAAGCGGCTGATCGCCAACACCCGGCTGAACGACCCGGAGTTCCGCCGCCAGGCCGCAATGATGACGCCCGAGGAAATGGCCGCCGCCGACCCCCTTCTGGCGCTGATTATCGCCAATAATGCCAACGCCGTCGCAGCCGCGCGGGCCTGGGAAGAGGGGGTCACCGTTCCGACCGCCCGGGCCGCCGAGCGCATCGCCCAGGCCCGGTTCGCCGTCTATGGAACCGACCAGTATCCGGATGCGACCTTCTCGCTCCGCCTCAGCTACGGCCAGGTCAAGGGCTGGAGCTATCGCGGCGTCGACGTGCCGCCCTTCACCTACATGGGTGGGCTGTTCGACCGGGCGACCGGCTCCGAGCCGTTCAATGCGGCCCCGCGTTTCCTTGCGGCCCGCGACCGGATCAACCCGAACACCGTCTATGACTTCGTCTCGACCAATGACATCATCGGCGGCAACTCGGGATCGCCCGTGATCAATGCCCGGGGCGAGGTGATCGGTGCGGCCTTCGACGGCAACATCCACTCGCTGGGCGGTTCCTTCGGCTATGACGGAAACCTCAACCGCACGGTGACGGTCTCGACCGCCGCCATCACCGAGGCCCTCAGGGTCGTCTATGACCAGCCCGCCCTGCTGCGCGAGCTGGGCGTCGGCTGATCCGGACCGGAGAGTTATCCATGCGTCACCTCGCCCTTGCCGCGTCGGCGGTCGTCCTCGCCCTTGCCGCTGCCCCCTCGTCTGCCTCCGCAGACGAGGGGATGTGGACCTTCGATAACTTCCCCATCGCCCGGGCCAATGCGGCGCTGGGCACGGCCATCGACCAGGCCTGGCTGGACCGGGTGCAGCGCAGCTCGGTCAAGTTCGGCGGCTGTTCGGCGGGCGTGGTCTCGGGGCAGGGACTGGTGCTGACCAACAACCACTGTGTCGCCAGCTGCGTCGCCCAGCTGTCGACCCCGGCGGTCAACTATGCGGAGACCGGCTTTACCCCGGCCACCCGCGAGCAGGAGCTGCGCTGTCCCGGTGCCTCGGCCGAGATCCTGATGGACATCACCGATGTCACCGCGCGCATGCAGGCGGCCGGGCGCGGCCTGGACGGTGAGGCCTTCAACCGGGCGCGCGACGCCGAGGCGGCGGCCATCGAGGCGGAATATTGCAAGGACCAGCCCGAGCGTCGCTGTCAGGTGGTGTCCCTGTACCGGGGCGGACAGTTCAAGCTGTACAGCTATCGCCGCTACACGGATGTGCGGCTGGCCTTTGCGCCCGAGGATCGCGCCGCGACCTTCGGCGGGGACCTCGACAATTTCAACTTCCCGCGCTTCTCCATCGATGCGGCCTTCATCCGCCTCTATGAAAATGGACAGCCGGTCGAGACGCCGACCCATTTCACCTGGAACCCGGACCGCCCGACGGCGGGTGAGCCGGTGTTCATCTCGGGCAGCCCCGGCTCGACCCAGCGCCTGCTGACCATGGATCAGCTGCTGACCGTGCGTGATGTGCAGCTGCCGCTGGACCAGTTGATCACGTCCGAACTGCGGGGCCGCATGATCCGCTTCGGCTCGGAAAGCGACGAGAACGCCTTCATCGTCATGGATCCGCTGGTCAGCCTTGAGAACAGCTACAAGCGGGGCATCGGTCGTATGCGCGCCCTGATTGACGCCGATTTCATGGCCACCAAGGCCCGGCAGGAAGCGGATTTCCGCGCCCGCTCGACCGACTGGCTGGCCGCGCATACGGCTGCAGGAGGAGCAGATCCCTGGGCCAGCCTGTCGGCGGTGCAGTCCGATGTCCGGCGTCTCTATCCGGCCTATGCCCTGCTGGTGGCCCGCGCCGGCGGTGGCTCGACCCTCTATGGCTGGGCCGAGACCCTGGTGCGGGCGGCGCAGGAGCGCGAGAAGCCCTCGGCCGACCGTCTTCCCGAGTATGCCGACACGCGCCTCGGTGGCATCGAATCGCGCGTGCTGGCCGACCGGCCGGTCTATGCCGACCTGGAACAGGTGCGGATGGAGTGGTGGCTGTCGAAGTCGCGCGAGTGGCTGACGGTCGACGATCCGCGCATCCGCACCCTGCTGGGCCGCGAGTCGCCCGAGGGACTGTCCGAACGGGTCATCCGGGGCACGACCCTGGCCGACCCCGCCGTGCGCAAGGCCCTCTGGGACGGGGGTCTGGACGCCATCCTCGCCTCGGACGATCCGCTGATCCGGTATGTGCTGTCGATCCAGGGCGTGACCCGGTCGGTGCGCGCCGAGTGGGAGAACACGATCGAGGCCCCGACCGCGCAGGCGTCCGAGGATCTGGCCGCCGCCCGTTTCGCCGCCTATGGCGACAGCGTCTATCCGGATGCGACCGGCACCCTGCGCCTGACCTGGGGCCGGGTCGAGGGCTGGACGTATCAGGGCACGACTGTTCAGCCCTTCACGACCTTCGGTGGCCTGTGGGACCGCGCGACCGGCGCCCCTCCCTTCGACGTGGCGCCGAAACTGCTGGCGGCCCGCGACCGGATCGACCCGGAAACGGTGCTGAACATGTCGGTCTCCACCGACACCATCGGCGGCTCGTCGGGGTCGCCCGCCATCAATGCGCGCGGCGAGATCATCGGGGCCAATTTCGACTCGACCATCCTGACCCAGCGCACGGCCTATGGCTATGACCCGAGGGTCAACCGCAGCGTCATCGTCACGACCGGCGCCATCACCGTGGCCCTCCGCGACGTCTATGGCATGGACGGCCTGCTGGCCGAGCTGGGGGTCCGCTAAGAGGTGAGTGGTGAATAGTGAGTCGTGAGTAGTGACCGGGTGCCGACGCGTTAGAGCTTGTGCGCGCACCCTTCAGCGCCAGTGCGCCACCTGCGACTCACTACTCACGGCTCACTACTCACCCCTTCACAGGTGCGCCAT
>CAYNDG010000124.1:0-5423 GCA_964395805.1 uncultured Brevundimonas sp. | reverse complement strand
ATGGCAGCCCGTCGGCAATCCGGATGACACCCTGGCCCCCGCCGCGCACACGCCTGGCAAGCGGGTGCCGACCATGATGACGACCGCCGACATGGCGTTCAAATTCGACCCGGAATACCGCAAGGTCATGGAGAAGTTCCGGGCCGATCCGGCCTATTTCGCCGACCAGTTCGCGCGCGCCTGGTTCAAGCTGTGCCACCGCGACATGGGCCCCAAGGCCCGCTACCTGGGCCCCGAGGTTCCGGCCGAGGATCTGATCTGGCAGGACCCGATCCCGCCTCACACCGGACCGGCCCTGACGGATGCCGACATCAAGGCGCTGAAAGAGGCGATCGCGTCCTCGGACCTGTCGATTGCCGACATGGTGCGCACGGCCTGGGCCTCGGCCTCGACCTATCGCGGCTCCGACCACCGGGGCGGTGCCAATGGCGGTCGCATCCGCCTGGCTCCGCAAAAGGACTGGGACGTCAATGAGCCCGCCAAGCTGGCCCGGGTCCTCAAGGTCTATGAGGACATCAAGGCGAGCTCGGGAAGGAATGTCTCGATCGCGGACCTGATCGTGCTCGGCGGTTCCGTCGGTATCGAAAAGGCGGCCCGCGCCGCCGGTCACGACATCGAGGTGCCCTTCACCCCGGGCCGGACTGATGCCTCGCAGGAGCAGACCGAGATCGAGGGCTTCCATTGGCTGGAGCCCCGGGCCGACGGCTTCCGCAACTATCTCCAGGTGCGGTTCAACGTGCCGACGGAGGAGCTGCTGATCGACCGCTCGCAGCTGCTGGGCCTGACCGCCCCGCAGATGACGGTTCTGGTCGGCGGCCTGCGGGTGCTTGGCATCAATCACAAGGACTCGAAGGACGGCGTTTTCACGGACCGTCCCGGCCAGCTGACGAACGACTTCTTCGTCAATCTGCTGGACATGGGCACGGCGTGGAAACAGGTCGACGACAGCTCGGACGAGACCTTTGTGGGCACCTGCCGTAACTCGGGCGAGCAGAAGTGGACCGCGACGCGGACTGACCTGGTGTTCGGCTCCAACTCGCAACTGCGGGCGCTTGCTGAGGTCTATGCCTCGGCCGACGCCGGACAGAAGTTCGTGCGTGATTTCGTGGCGGCCTGGGTGCAGGTGATGAACGCAGACCGCTTTGATCTGAACTGATCCAGCGGCTCCAGCCGACTGAAAGACACCCGGATGCAGACCCCTGCGTCCGGGTGTTTTCCTATGCGGCGACCGGCTTGAGCGCCCCGGCCCTGACGGCGGCGTCGACCGCGGCGCGGATATCGGCCTCCGGAACGAAATCGAACTGGGCGATCATGTCTTCCAGCACAAAGCGCGGCTGGGTCATGGCCCAGTCCATGGCAACCGAAGCCGGACCGGAAACCGCAGGCGGCATCAGCCCTGTCGGGCTGTAGCGCGTCAGTGGTATGCGCTCCGGCAGACGATAGTCCGATCGACGCCCCATCAGCCGCTGCTGGGTCATGGCGATTTCCCGGGCAAAGGCCGGACTGGCCGCCAGGGTCGCCAGCCGCTGGCCCAGATCGGCCAGTTGCCCGGCCAGGGGCTTGCCGCCGTCCTGCGCCGCCGGCGGCAGCCAGGCCCGGAAGGCCGGATCCTGCATGGCCGCCGATTCAAGCAGCCGGAAGAGGATGCGCCCGTACAGGGGGGTAACCGACAGGGTCACATGCAAGGAGGGGCCGTCGACGGCCAGGGCATCATGGTACCAGCCGCGCGGAAGGTAGAGGATATCCCCCGGCTTCATGCGGACCTCCTGCATGACCGGGCCACAGGCCGAGGCCAGATAGCGACGGACCTCCTCTCCCTCGCCCGGGTAATCCACGGGATCCGGCTCGCGATTGCGGTACAGGCGCCATAGCTTCTCGCCTTCGGTCTGCACGGCGAAGACATCGTGGGTGTCATAGTGAGGGCCGAACCCCTGCACCCCCTTGAACGAGCAGTAGACATTGGCGGCGACCGAGGCGGCCCAGGTCGCACTCAGGGTGTCGCAGACCGCGCGCAGGGACGGCGTCAGGGCCCCGACATCATTGGCGACGACCGTGGCTCCCATGGCCATCATCACCTGCACCCTGGCCGGTGACGGTCGCACGACCGGCCCGGACATGGTCTGGACCTCGGCGCAATAGGTCTCGGCCGGAAGCTGCTTGCCGCTGTGCACCAGTTGCAGGCTCGCATGGGTCCAGATCGAACTCTGATCCAACAGGCTGTTGAAGGTGTCCCAATCCAGCAAGGCCCGCCGGAGCTCGGCGGCCTTACCTTCAGCGGGAATATGCAGGGGCGTGCGGCCCTCGATTTCCGCCTTGAAGCGGTCCGGTGTTACGGGATGGATCAGATCGGCGAGAGTGGGCATATCTGACGCTACCGCTCTCGTCCGCTTCTGTCAGTAGAGACCTGAGGGGGCGGGTCCGGGCAATGGGAGACCCTTCTGCATGACCAACGATGCCCGGACACTGATCGAACAGGCTCTTGCCGCCATAGAGATGGGCAATCACGACGCGCTGGAGGCCTGCCTCCATCCAGCGGTGATCTATCGGCGTCCCGGTCAGCCGATCCTTTCGGGACGCGAAACGGTCGTCGACTATTATCGGCGGCATCGCAGCGCCAAGACGTCCCGGATCCTGATTGACGAGATGGTCTGTGAGGGCGAACGGGTGGTGGCCATGGGTCTGGTCGAGGGCAGGGGCCACGACGGTGCACCGATCCATGAGCGGTTTGCTGATGCCTATCGGATCGAGGGTGGCCTGATCCGTGAACGGACGACCTACTTCTTCCGGCAGGGATTCTAGGGTGGATTGCCACAGTGCCAACCGGGAGTCAGACTGGCGTTGCAGCTTCGGGAGGACGAAACCCATGCGACTTTCAGGCACGCTTGCAGCAATCACCCTGTCGTTCGGTGCCCTGGCCCTGGCGTCACCGGCGCTAGCCCAATCCGGCGCACCGCCGACCGCCCAGCAGGCCAGCGGCGGTGCCATAGGGCGCATGAGCACGGATGATCAGCTTCGCCGTCACGAAGGCAATGAATATCGCTCCAGGCTGGAAGCCGAACAGATGACGGCCGAGGAGGCCGAGGCCCGCTACGGCGCGGACCGGGTGGCCCTCGCTGAGCGCGTGCAGGCCCTCATGGATGCCGGACAATGTGCCGAGGCCCGGCGATTGGCCTCCGAGGCCGGCGAGCGGGCTATGGCCATCCGCGTACGCCAGACCTGCCGTCGTCGGCCGTAGGTCGACTCACGGACCCGCGCCGGCAGCTATCGTCGGTCGAGCACGATCAAATGAACCGGTCAGGTTCGGGGGGCCGTCGATGTCGGTCGTACTCGCTGGCGAGGCGCGAAAGGAATGACTGTGGCTGTCGACCCCGCTGACGACGTCCGTCCCCCGGCCATCTCGCTCGTCCGGCTGTTCCTGGTCTTTCTGAGGTTCGGGGGCCTGGCGTTCGGTGGCCCGGTGGCGCAGATCGCCATGATCAAGCGCGAGCTGGTGGAGACGACGCCCTGGATTTCGCCCGCACGGTTCAACCGTCTGCTGGCGGTCATGCAGGCGTTGCCGGGACCCGAAGCCCACGAACTGTGCGTCCACCTGGGCATGAGAGCCCGCGGGCGAGCCGGCGGCATACTGGCCGGCCTCGGCTTCATGCTGCCCGGATTTCTGCTGATGCTGGGCCTGTCGTGGCTCTATTTCCGCATTGATCCGGACAGAGCCGGGATCAACGCGGCCCTTCTGGGGGTCCAGGCAGCCGTTGCGGGCCTGATCCTGCTGGCGGTTCCGCAGATCGGACGCCATGCCTTGCCGAACCGCTGGCTGTGGGGCATCGCGCTGCTGGCGGGCACAGCGACCCTGGCCGGCACAAGCTTTTGGCTCGTGCTGCCAGCCGGAGGCTGCGTCTACGCCCTGGTGGCAACGGGACGGCACAGGTTCGCCGTGACTGCAACGGCGCTGTTCATCGCCGCCGCCGCCCTGCTGGCCGTGGTCATTCCGGATTCGAGGCCGCCAGAGTTTTCGGTCCAGACCGTGGTGCAGCCCGGGACTGTCGGCTGGCCATGGCTGATGCTGGCCGGGCTAAAGGCGGGTCTTCTGACCTTTGGCGGTGCCTACACGGCTATCCCGGTCCTGAGGGAAGACGTTGTCGAAAAGGGCTGGATGGGCGACGGACAATTCCTGGACGGACTTGCCCTGTCAGGAATTCTGCCCGCCCCGCTGATCATCTTCAGCACCTTCGTCGGCTATGTCGCCGGTGGACCGACCGGCGCCCTGGCCATCACGGTCGGGGTCTTCCTGCCGGCCTTTGCCTTCTCGCTGGTGTTCTACGACCGCCTCGAGGCGATTGTGGAGGACCGAAGGCTGCACGCCATGCTCGAGGGCATCATGGCCGCCGTCGTGGGATTGATAGGGGCGACCGCGCTGCAGCTCGCGACCGGCCTTCTGGCGGTCAGTCCGGACCGGCTGACGCTGGGCGCAATTCTCGGGGCCGCCCTCCTGGCCATCCGGTTCCTGAAGGGGAAGGTCGTAACGCCTCTCGTCCTGCTTGCGGCAGCAGGAGCAGGGGCGCTGCTGCTGTCCTAGACGGCGGGCACAGCCTGGCTCAGCCGGCCGCCGATGCGGATCGGCTCGATCCGGACAGCAAGCCCCGTGCGATCATCGGTCTCGACATAGACCCCGCAGACGGTCGCCGGGCCCGACGCCGGCTGGTAGCGGCCACCGCTCAGCCGGGTGGTGAAGCGGCGCAGGGGCTCTTCCTTGTCGTTGCCGATCACGGAGTCATAGTTGCAGCAGCCGCCGGCATCGGTCTGATAGGCCGTGCCACCGGGCAGGATCTGGGCGTCGGCGGTCGGCACATGGGTATGGGTCCCCACCACCAGGCTGGCGCGCCCGTCGCAGAAATGGCCCATGGCCATCTTCTCGCTGGTGGCCTCGCAGTGGATGTCGACAATGGCGGCATCGGCCACCACACCCAGAGGGGCAGCCTCCAGCTCGCGCTCGACCGCACTGAACGGGTCGTCCATCGGGTCCATATGCACCCGGCCCAGCACATTGATGACCAGCACGCGGCGGCCATCCGATGTGGTGAAGACATCTGCCCCACGACCCGGCGCATCCATCAGCCGGGGATAGTTGACCGGCCGGATCAGGCGCGGCTCGCGCACGATATAGGTCAGGGCCTCGCGCTGGTCCCAGCTGTGGTTGCCCAGCGTCAGCACATCGGCGCCCGCGTTGAACAGGTCGCGTGCCGTGTTCTCGGTAATGCCAAAACCGCCCGCCGCGTTCTCGGCATTGATGACCACGAAGTCGAGCTTCAGGTCACGCTTCAGGCCGGGCAGATGATCGGACAGGCCGTCGCGACCGGACTTGCCGACCACATCGCCAAAGAATGCCAGCCTCATGCGACCGGCCGGGGAAGATAAAAACGCCTCAT
>CAYNDG010000123.1:0-5439 GCA_964395805.1 uncultured Brevundimonas sp. | reverse complement strand
CCGCGCGACTCGATCAGCAGGCCGCTCACCCCCGCGACCTTGCCGGTAACGACAAGGGGATCGACGGCTTGAACGGCGGCGACGAGAGAATGCAAGGAAAGCCCCGGAAACTGCCTCTCAGGGATCGGTTAACGTGGTTAACAGCCGCTTAAGCAACGCGCGGATGGTTCACCGAACACCGTGTCATGAGTCGTGCCGTTTTCCAGTCCGGGAGCTGGCCAAAGGCCGTCAAGCGGGTTGCATGTCTCCGAGGAGTGCCTCGGCGGGGATGCGCCACTCCCTGACCAGTGTCCGGATCTGGGAGAGGGACAAATCCCGTCGCCCGCTGAGAATTTCCGACGCCCGGGAGCGGGAGCCGAGGAGTTCGGCCAGATCGGACTGTTGCAGTCCCTGGCGATCCATGGCGAAGCGTATGGCCTCCACGGGATCCGAGGTGGGCATGGGGAAATGCTCCTCCTCGTACTTGGCGAGAAGCAGACCCAGAAGTTCGAACCGGTCAGCCTCCGGCGTGCCGGGGGCCGGTTCCTTGTCGAAACCGGCCTCGTAAGCGCTCAACGCCGCGCGATAGTCGACATCGTCGCGGAGAATATGAACAGCGTCAGTCACCAGCTATCTCCCGTTCAAACCGTCTCGGGGTTGATGTTGTCGTAGTCCCTGTGGGTGCCGACAAACTTCACCAGCACCTGCCTGAAGGTGTAGGACACCCGAACCACGAGGCGGTATTTGTTGCCGCCAATGTCGAAGATGACCCTGTTGTCACCCACGAAATCGACGGTTCGAAAGTCGTTCTTTATGTCTTGCGGGGACCTCCAGTCGGCGGCCTTCGCATGAGTGTACCAGGCCACCAGCGGTCCCTTGGCGGCGGGATGGAGCGTCCAGAAGGCCTGAAGAGTCTTCCTTGCAACCACGTTCATGCCGTCTTTTAGCGCGTTCCCTGTATGGGAACAAGCGAAAAGTTCCCAACGAGGGAACGCCCCTTGAGGGTTTTCGCAGCCCCGGCCCTTGCGCGGGCGAGGATCGACCTGATGTTCAAAGGCTGACAGCCACCCGGAGACCTCCCCCATGACCGGTACCACGCCCGCCTCACCCGACCTGTCCCGTCACGCCCGCGCGGGGCGGGGGAAGATCTATGGATCGATCCTGGAGACCATCGGCGACACGCCGCTGGTTGAGCTGCCGCGCCTGTCGGCCGAGCTGAAGCCGAAGGCCCGGGTGCTGGCCAAGCTGGAGTTTTTCAACCCGCTGAGCTCGGTCAAGGACCGGATCGGTCTGGCGATGATCGAGGCGCTGGAGCGGGCCGGCAAGCTGACGCCCGGCGCCGTGCTGATCGAGCCGACCAGTGGCAATACCGGTATCGCCCTGGCCTTTGTGGCCGCCGCCAAGGGGTATCGGCTGGTGCTGGTCATGCCTGAGAGCATGTCGATGGAGCGGCGCAAGATGCTGGCCCTGCTGGGGGCCGAACTGGTGCTGACGCCGGCTGAGAAGGGGATGAAGGGCGCAATCGCCATGGCGCAGGAGCTGCTGGAGCGCACGCCCGGTGCCGTCAGTCCGGCCCAGTTCGACAATCCGGCCAATCCCGAAATCCACCGGGTCTCGACCGCCGAGGAAATCTGGGCCGACACGGCTGGAGCGGTCGACATCGTCATTGCCGGTGTCGGCACGGGTGGCACCATCACCGGTGTCGGCCAGGTGCTGAAGGCGAAGAAGCCCTCGGTGCGGATGGTGGCGGTGGAGCCGACCGACTCACCCGTGCTGTCGGGGGGCGAACCCGGACCGCACAAGATCCAGGGCATCGGGGCGGGCTTCATCCCCTCGATCGTCGACCGCGCGGTCATCGATGCGGTCGAGCGGGTGTCGAACGATGAGGCCTTTGAGATGGCGCGCCGTGCCGCCCGGACGGAAGGGCTGACGGTCGGCATCAGTTCCGGCGCGGCGCTGGTGGCGGCCTTCCGTCAGGCGGCGCTGGACGAGAATGCCGGCAAGACCATCGTCACCATCATCCCCAGCTTTGCCGAACGCTATCTGTCGACGGCGCTGTTCGAGGGGCTTTAGGGGGCGGGGGCGCAATCAACCCGACAGCGGGCTCTTGACCGGTGGTTAACCCAACGCGGCGAGGATCAGCGCGACATGGCACAGCCCCTTTCCAGTTCCCTGGCCAGCCCTGCGGAGGATGCGCCCGAGACCGGGGTGGCCCCGACGTGGAAGGCGCGGCATGCCCTGCTGCGGCGACTTGCCGATGTGGTGTCCCTGCCGACCAGCCGCATCAATGCCTTTGAGCGGTCCGTGACCGGCGACCTCCTGGTCGAGATGGCCCGTCTGGCAACGCCCGCTGATCGCCTGAGAATGGCCCACCGGCTGGCGCCGCTGGCGGAACTTCCCAACAGCCTGTTGCGTCTGCTCTTGCGCGATGAACCGGACATCGCCCGCGTGCTGATCGAGGAGTGTGCGGGGCTGACCGACGCTGACCTTCTGGCGTGCGTGCGGGACACGGGGCATGACCATCACCGCTGCATCGCGGCCCGTCGGGGCGTGTCCGAGGTGGTCTCGGAAGCCCTGGTCGAGACCGGGCACACGGACGTGGTGGAACTCCTGCTGCGCAACAGCACGGCGCGCCTGTCCCAGGCGGCCATCGAGACCGCCGTCGCCCTCAGTCGCCTGCAACCCCGGCTGTGCGAGCATCTGCTCCGGCGACCCGAACTGCGGCCCTCGGGGGCCTATGTCATGTTCTGGTGGTGCAATGCCAACGACCGGAAGGTGATCCTGCAAAGGTTCGCCGTCTCGCGGGAGGTCATGCAGGAGGTGTCGGAGGACATCTTTTCCATCGCCGCCGCCGAGGGGTGGCAGGACCCGGTTTCGCGCAAGGCCCTGCAGTTCATCGAACGGCGCCAGAGAAACCGCGGGGCCATCGCGAAGAGCCCCTACGACAGTCTGGAACACGCCATCACCGAGATCGAGCGTCAGGGCATGGGACGGAATTCGGTGGCCGAGATCGCCTATCTGTCGGGGATCAAGCCGCTGACCGGTGCCAAGATCCTTGGCGATCCCGGTGGCGAACCCGTCGCCATTCTGTGCAAGGCGACCGGCCTGGACAGGGAGTATCTGACGGCTCTGTGGCGCTCGATGAAACGGCCCGAGGTCCAGGCCGACGGGCGGCTGGATCCGACGTGGGAGCGCGTGCAGGTGACGTTCGAGATGCTGGCCGTGGATCGGGCCCAGACCGTGCTCCGGTACTGGAACTGGTCGCTGACCTCGGCCATGACGCCGGCCCTCCTCAAGGCTATCCGCGAGGGCGATGCCGACGTGCTGGATGAATACTCCATCCCGGAACGTGCGGCGATGATGGCTTTGGCAGAAGATTTCGGACGCTAAACGCGTGCACTGTGCACGGGTCTCGCCCTGCAGTTCTTCACCAGATCAGAAAATCCGTTACATCAATTGCGCGTTTGTACCGTTTGTTCTATCAGGCCGACATACGGTCCGATTCTCGCAAGATGAGTTGTTCCGCCCCGTGAACGTCTGGGTGATCCATGGAAGAAAAAGCCGAACTGCTCGAAATGACGGCGGACATCATTTCCGCCTATGTGAGCAACAACATCCTGCCGCCGGAAGCCGTTCCTGCGCTGATCGGGTCGATCCACTCGACCCTGTCGCAACTGTCGGGTGGCGGCGTTGAGCCCGAGCCCGAAGTCAAGGATCCGGCCGTGCCGATCCGCAAGTCGATCACGCCGGACTATCTGATCTGTCTGGAAGACGGCCGCAAGTTCAAGTCGCTGAAGCGGCACCTGCGCACGAAATACGATATGAGCCCGGAGGAATACCGGGCGAAGTGGGGCCTGGCCAAGGATTATCCGATGGTGGCGCCCAACTATGCCAGGGCCCGCTCGGAACTGGCCAAGCAGATGGGCCTGGGCCAGGGCGGCCGCAAACCGGCCCGCACGGGACGCGCCAAGAAATAGGACGGCGAAAGCCTGAACGAAGAGACCCGCCGGAGCGATCCGGCGGGTCTTGTTCTGTCCGGCTCAGGCGGCCTTCGCCTCGCGGCGCATACGCCAGAAGCGCAGGGTGCGCTGGGCGGCATCCGGGGCCAGCTCCTGGTACATACGGGCATAGGCGTGGGCCTTGCCCATGGCATCGCCGTCGTCGTTGAGCAGGACGACGGCGTAGGTCAGGAACAGGGCCCGATCCAGGCCGGCCGAGCGGCAGACCACAGCCAGGGCATCGAGGTCCTTGCGCTCGATGATCTGGCGCGCGGTGTGGAAGTCGATGTCGGCCAGCTGTGCGAGGGCGATCAGGAAACAGGTGCGACCGCCCGAGCGCAGGAAGCGTGCCAGCATCTGGGGCGTCAGCTGACCGGCGGCGTTCAGTTCCTCGACATAGGCGAGGCTCTCGGCATAGTCGGCGGGCAGGGCGCCATCGCGGGTGGCCACGCGCGTGCGGCCGGCCTCGAGCGCGCGCTCGAGCAGGGCCGGGTCCATGCGGGCGTTGCGCTCGAGGATGGTGTGACGCAGCCGGGCCTCGACGATGAAATACATCTCGTTGAGCAGGTCCGGCGGCAGGGCCTTGCGCTCGACCGTCGCGGCATGGAGGGCCGGATTGGCGCGAGCCCGCTCGACGGCCTTTTCGCTGGCCTCGCGCGACATCTGCGCGCCCTCGTTGGCGAGGAGGCTTTGCAGGGTTTCGTCATCGCCATGATCGACGATCACGTCCGAGACGGCCTCGGAAAGCTGTTTGCGGGACGAGACGGCCCGCAGGTGTTGCTGGCCTCTCGTTCGGGCGACCTCTATCAGGTCGGCATCCGTGAGCACGGGCGAGGCCGACAGAACCGGGGCGGCAACCTCGGCCTCGTCATGGGCCAGGCGCCGGATCAGGGAACGGGGAGCGGCGGGACTGTCGGCAAAGCGCCGGGCCAGCTCGGCGCGCACGGCCGTTTCCATTTCTGCCGACAGTTCCGCCAGCACGGTTCCGTAAAGGTTGGTCTCGTTATCCGAATGGGTCTCGGTGCCGAAGAAGGTGTCGGTCAGCTCGCGCAGGAGGGCCCGGCGCTTCTCGCTGGACGGTTCCTGCGCCAGCGCAATCAGATCGGGCAGACGCGAGGTTACGACAGGTTCAGGCGCGGTCGCCGGAGCAGGCTGGGTCATCGGCGGGACGCAGCGCTGCTGCCCGACTCGCCCGTGGTGCGGCGTACGGTGCCGTCCGGGTTGCGGACCAGCGGGGGCGGTCCGGGCGGCTCAGCCATGCCGGGCGAGGTCGGGGTCTGGTCCATCTCGACGGGCAGGGCATCCAGATAGACCGGTTCGGGCAGGACGGCGCGGTCGGGCTGGCGCCCGTTCTGACGGTGGACGGAATAGTAGCGGGCGCTGCCCGGGGCCGCCTCCGTGCGGGTCCGGGCGGGAGCGGGGGCCGGGGCCGGAGCCGGAGCAGGGACAGGCGCGGGGGCCG
>CAYNDG010000122.1:0-5484 GCA_964395805.1 uncultured Brevundimonas sp. | reverse complement strand
TGGCGACGCCCAGCACGAAGTTGATGCCGAACAACGTGCCCCAGAATTTGGTGATCGTCCGCCAGATCGGCCGACGGGTCATCACATAGATGGACTCCATGATGACCAGCATGAAGCTGAGCCCCAATGTCAGGGGCACAAACAGGAAGTGATAAAGAGCCGTCAGCGCGAACTGAAGGCGGGACAGGTCAACGACCGCCAGATCGATCATGGAACCAGGCACTCCCTTGGTCATGGCCACAATGGCCGTGTGTGATGTCGCCCTAGAGCCCCAAGGCGAGTCGCGCCTTGATCTGGATCAAGGGGCGATGAGATCGAAAACCGCTATAAGGACGTGTGACCGCTGTAGCCCCCTCCACCCCAAACCCGCGCCGCTGGCTGCGCGAGACCGGCCAGCCGCATCGGCGCATGCTGGGTCTGGCGGCGCTCATGACGGTCGCCGACGTCCTCCCTGCCGTGGGATTTGCGGCCGGCCTGGCCCTGACCCTGACGTCCTGGCCGGATCGGGCGGGCGGAATGGTGACCGGCATTCTGTTGATGGTATCCGCCCTGGCGCTGCGCGGCTTCGTGTCGCAGCGCGCGGCCGGGATCGGCGGAACGGTGGCGGCCCGCATCAAGGGACAGGTTCGCGCCGGCGTGGTGGCGGACCTGTTTCGCGGCCTGCGCCCCTCGGCGGGCGGACTGATTGCCGCCGTCGAGGGCGTGGACCGGCTGGAGGGCCACTATGCCCGGTTCGAGCCCGCCCGGATGGCGGCGGCCGCCGCGCCCGTGCTGGTGCTGATCGCCATCGCCACGGCCAGTCCGGTCTCGGCGCTGATCCTGGCCCTGACCCTTATCCCGTTCGGCATGAGCCTGTGGCTGGCGGGAACCGCCGCCGCCGCCGAGAGCCGCAATCAGTTCCAGGCGCTGGAACGGCTGTCGGGGCTGTTTCTGGACCGGGTCCGCGCCCTGCCCGCCGTGGCGGCCTTCCAGGCCTCGGATACGGTGGCCTCGGAAGTGGAGCGTGCGTCGGATGCGCTGGCCAGACGCACGGCGCGCGTGCTCAGGATCGCCTTCCTGTCCTCGGGCATTCTGGAGTTCTTCTCGGCCCTCGCGGTGGCGCTCGTCGCCGTCTATTGCGGCTTTCAGCTGCTGGACCTGATGCCGGTACCGATTCCGGAGCCGCTGGATCTGGGGCGGGCGGTCTTTGCGCTGGTGCTGGCCGCCGAGGTCTATGCGCCGCTGCGGCGGATGGCGGCGGCCTATCATGACCGGCAGGCGGCGGAGGCCGTCGTGCCGGTGCTCGAGCGGCGGGAGGCAGCTCCCCGCCAGCCTGCGCCCCGGCTGGACAAGGCGCCGGCTGTGCGTTTCCGCAAGGTCGCCATCGCCTATGGCGACTCGCCGCCGGTGATCTCGGGGTTTGAGCTGGACGTCCGGCCCGGACAGGTGATTGCCCTGACCGGCGCCAGCGGCACCGGCAAGAGCAGCCTGCTTCACCTGTTTCTTGGCCTGTCGCCACTATCCGCCGGGGAGGTCACGGTAGACGGTCATCCCCTGTCACCGCAGGCAGACTGGTGCGGGCAGATCGGCTGGATGGGACAGACGACCGTGGTGGTGCCCGGGACACTCGCCGACAATATCGCCCTGTCTCGGCCCGGGGCCTCGCGTGATCTGATCCGGGCCACGGCGGAGCAGGCGGGACTGACCCTGGACCTCGAACGTCGCATCGACGAGCGCGGCGGGGGTCTGTCGGGAGGCGAACGGCGCCGACTGGCGTTGGCCCGTGCGATGCTGAAACAGGCCCCCCTGCTGTTGCTGGATGAACCCACCGCCCATCTGGACGCCGAGTCCGAAACCGCCCTGCTGCCGGCTCTGGCTGCGGCCACACGCGGCCGGACCTGTCTGATCGCCACCCACTCCCGCGCCGTCATGGCGCTGGCCGACCGGGTGGTGGCGCTGTGAGCCGGGCGATGTCTCCGCTCGAGGCGCTGATCCGTGCGGAGGTACGGGCCCAGCGGCCGCGTCTGGCGATTGCGACGATTGCAGCGACAGGCGTGACCTGCGGAGCGGCCCTGCTTCTCGGTCTTTCGGGCTGGTTCATCACCGCGGCGGCGCTGGCCGGTCTGGCCGGCCCGGCGGTCGCCCATGCCTTCAACTACATGATCCCCAGCGCCCTGATCCGGCTTCTGGCCATTGTGCGAACCGGCTCTCGCTACGTCGAGCGGGTCGCCGGGCATGAAGCCGCCCTGCAGGGACTGGGCCGACTGCGCCCCCGTCTCTACGCCCGGCTGGCCGAAGGCCGCGGTATCAGCCGGACGCTGGCGGCCGGGGAAGCCTCGGCCCGCCTGATCGAGGATGTGGATGCCATCCAGACGCGCTTCATCCGCCTTTCGGCGCCCTGGGCGCTGGGAGCGGGATTGCTGGTCTCGGCGGCGATGGCGGCCCTGGCGCATGTCGCCTCGGCCGTCGCCCTGGTCGTCGGCGCGGCGGTGCTGGTGCTGGGCAGCCGCTGGATCGCCGAGCGGTGGGTGCGGCCGGCCGCCGAGGAAAGGCAGGCGGCGCAGGGACGGTTGAAGGCCCGGCTGGCCGAGCTGGAAGCCGCCGCCCCCGAACTGCGGGCCTGGTCACTGGAAGACTGGGCCACCGCCGAGATCACCCGGGTCGCCGACGCCGCGGCGGTGATCCTGACCCGCCGGGCCGGCTATCTGATGAGCTGGGCGGGAAGCGTCACCGGCCTGACGCTGGCGGCGGCTGTCGCCCTGCCGCTGGGCCTGTCTCCGGTCCCCCCGGCAACCCCGCTGATCGCGGTCGCCGCTCTGGCCGCAGCGGCCGGAATGGAGGCGGCGCTGTCACTGGTGACCGCCCTGCGTGATGCCGGCGCGGCGCGGGCGGCGACGGCCCGCCTCGAGCCCCTGATGGGCGAGGCCCCGGCGGGTGCCGTCCAGACTCCGGCGGGGACAGAGCTCAGGCTGTTCGCGGATCGGCCCGGGATTCCAGGTGGAGCGCGGGTGCGCCTGCAAGGGCCATCGGGGATCGGCAAGACCACCCTGATCGAACAGCTGATGGGGCTGAGAAACGGAGTGGAGGGCCAGATGTCGGCCGGGGGCCTGGACCCGGCCCGGGCCGAGGTCGATGTTCGGGGCCTGTTCGCCTATGCTGCCCAGGAGGTGTCCCTGCTGGACGGGACCGTGGCCCAGAACCTGCGTCTGGCCGATCCGAGGGCGCCCGAGGCCCGGTTGTGGGAGGTTCTGGAAGAGGCCGCGCTCGCCGAGCGCGTCGCCGCTTCACCAAAGGGCCTGGACATGGCGGTTGGCCCGGGCGGGGCCTTCCTGTCCGGGGGCGAGCGACGTCGGTTGACCCTGGCGCGGGCCTATCTGCGGACGGCGCCCTGGCTGGTTCTGGATGAACCGACCGAGGGGCTGGATGGTCCAACCGAACAGAAGGTGCTGCACCGGTTGAAGGCCAGGCTGGACCGGCTGGGTCAGGGGCTGGTGCTGATCACCCACCGGCCCGCGGGCCTGGACCTGTGCGACCGGGTTCTGGAGGTCGTCGAGCGGCCGGGAGTGTCCGCCTCACCCCTCGCCGTCTGCAAGCTGGGCGAGGCGTTCCGGTCGCAGGATGCGCAGCTCCGAGACTGACACCAGTTGCACGATGCCGGCGGTCCTGAAGCGGCCGAGGACGCGACTGACCGTCTCGATGGTCAGGCCCAGATAATCGGCAATCTCGGTCCGGCTCATGGGGAGGCGGAGCTCACCATCGGCGTGCGGCCGCATGGGGTCCCGATCCGAGAGGGCAAGCAGGAAGGACGCCAGCTTCTCCTCGGCGGTCTTGCGGCCCAGAAGCAGGATCTGGGACCGGGCCTCGGCCAGCTCGTGACCGGCCCGTTCCAGCAGCACGGCTTCGAGCGCCGGCGTCTGGCGCACAAGGGCGCGGTAGTCCGCCATGGCGAACCGGCAGGCTGTGACCGGCTCTATGGCCTCCACAGATCCCGCATGGCGCGCCGCCGCCTCCAGTCCGACGAAGTCGCCGGCGAACAGGAAGCCGGTGATCTGTCGACGGCCATCGGCCATCAGGGTCTGAACCCGGGCCGTGCCCGAGGTAATGTTGAAGAGATAGTCGGCCCGCTCTCCCTGCCGGGTCAGGGCCTGTCCCGGCTCAAACCGTACTGGCTCGGCCAGGGCCGAGAGGCGCGCAAGGTCCTCCCCTTCCAGAGTGGCGCAGACGCTGAAAGCGCGGGCACCGCACGACCCGCAGTCAGTGGCCACCGGGCGACCGGGACAGGGGGGCGGTTTCAGTCGAACCTGGAGCATGAAGAGGGAGAATCCGCAGCAGTATGAATCCGTCATACGGAAAGCCGGGCGCCGAGACAATTGCGACCGGCGGTCACCTCGGCCATAGAGGCCCCATGTCGAACCAGTCCTTTCCCCTGCCCTCCCCCGCCGACTGGCGCACTCTGGCCGAAGCTGCGCTCAAGGACCGTGATCTGGCCAGTCTGGTGCATCTGGATGCCGACGGCCTGGACGTTCGGCCGCTGTATGCCGCAGCCAATGCGGGAGAGGCCGTCACCGCGCCCCGCCCCACCCATGCGGATGGTCGGGCGTGGGACCTGCGGGTGCTGGTGGAAGGCGATGATGCGGTCGCGCTGAACGCCGTGGCGCTGGCGCAGCTGGAGGGCGGCGCGGCCTCGCTGCTGGTGCGGGGCGGGGTGACCTCGGACTCGGACACGCTCGTTCAGACGCTGGCCGGAGTTCAGCTTGAGCTGGCCGAGGTGGCGCTGGACGCCGGTCTGGATGGCGCGACCGCCGCCGACGCGTTGGCGGTAGCGGCCAAGGGCTCGCCGCGCGCAAGGCTGGCCTTTCACATGGACCCGGTCTCGGCCTTTGTCGCACAGGGCGGCGGGGCGCGACCGCTGGCCGACTATCTGGAGCTGGCGGGCAATACGGCCGCGCGGCATGCCGAAGCCTATCCGGACGCCCGCGCCTTCCTCGCCTCCGGGCGGGTGGTGCATGAAGCGGGCGGCACGGCGGCGCAGGAGCTGGGCTATGTGCTGGCCAATGCGGTGGCCCTGACTGATGCGGCGGGTCGGGCGGGCCTGTCGCCGGCACAGACGTTCCAGCGGATGGTACTGGGCGTGTCGCTGGACCAGAGCTATTTCGACGGCCTCGCCAAGGTGCGGGCGCTGCGTCTGATGTGGCGGACCTTCACACGGGCCTGGGGGGCCGAGACCGATGCGGTGATCGAGGCCCGGTCATCGCGGCGCATGCTGGCGGCGCGGGACGCCTGGCCCAACCTGCTGCGGCTGACGGCATCGGGCTTTGCCGGCGCGGTAGGCGGGGCCGATGCGATTGTGTTGGACGGCTTCAGCCGCGCGGCGGGCCAGCCCGACGCCTTTGCCCTGCGACAGGCGCGGAATAGCCAGCTGATCCTGATGGAAGAGGCGCACCTGGGCCGGGTGGACGATCCGGCAGCCGGCTCGTGGTTCCTTGACACCCGCACCCGCGATCT
>CAYNDG010000121.1:0-5491 GCA_964395805.1 uncultured Brevundimonas sp. | reverse complement strand
GAGACGCAAGAGTCATGTCCCGTCAGACGCGGCGCGGCGCCGGGTCTGGCAAGGGAGTAGGGTGACCCGTTTGCCGCTCCTGATCGCCCTGATTGCCCTCGGCCTTGCCGTTGCGTTTGCAGGCGAGGCGCGGGCGCAGGACAGCAAGGCTGTCGTGCAGCCGCCGGGCGTGGTGGGCGAGCTGGGCCAGACGAGCCCCGATGCCCTGATCGCCTCGCAACTTTGGCTGGCGGAGGTCTATGAGCGCGAGGGGCAGGCGGATGCCGCGATCCGGACCTATGAGGCCGCGCTGCTGTCGATCCTGCAATTCCGGGGACAGGGTCATCCGTCGATGGTGGCGCCCATGGTCAGCGTGGCGCGGCTGACGCACGATCCGGCAACCCGGACGCTGTGGCTGACGACGGCCTTGAGGATCGCTGCTTCGGGCTGGGATGCTCATGTCCGGAGGCTGACGGGCTAGTCCCGGGGCATCCATTTCGGCCAGACGACTCGGGCGGGCCGGCCGTCGACCGTCAGGTCGCCTTCGAGGCGGTCGAGGCGGAGAAGGGCCATGACGCGGGTGCCCTGTCCCGTCAGGGTCTGGCCCGCACGGCGGTCGCCGTTCAGGACTTCGGTGCCGAAGGGGGGCAGGTCGCCCTCGACCTCGAGCGCCAGCATGCGGTTGCGGATGGCGCCGCGCCGCTTCATGCGCGAGGTAGTTTCCTGACCGATGAAACAGCCTTTGGAAAAGTCGATGCCGTGCAAGAGGTCGAAGTCGGCCTCGATCGGATAGGTGGTGTCGGAGCCCCCATCCCGCGCGGGGTCGGGAATGCCGAGCGACAGGCGGTGGTCGTCCCAGTCGGCGGCCTCGGCCGTCGGGGGCAGGGGCTCACCGTAGTGGCGGTGACCGAGCGCGGGAAGGCGCGGGTCGGGGAGGCCGGGCGTGGCCGGACCGGCGGGCCACAGGACCTGCACCGTGCCGTCGAGCGGCTGGATCGTGACGTCGGCGCGCAGGCGATAGAGCGAAAGCCGCTGTATCAGGGCGTCCCGGCGGTCGACGGCGACGTCCAGCAGGACCCCGTCGTCCTGGCCGAACAGGAACAGGTCGAACAGCAGACGTCCGGGCGGGGACAGCAGGGCGCCGAAGCGCAGCTCGCCGGGCTGGAGGGTCAAGACCGCCTGCGTCAACAGTCCGTTGAGGAAAGTCCGCGCCTCCGGGCCGCTGACCCGGACGAGGGCGCGATCAGGGAGGGAGGCGATGCGGGCGGACATGGTCCACAGATAGGGCGGTCCAAGCGGCTTGGCGAGGGGCGATGCACGCTGCCCGTGCGCGAGAATCCGTATACGGTAGGGTTATGCCCTCGGCCTTTCCCGTTCTGTACATCGCCGAAGCCGACCCGGAGATGGCGGTGATGGGATCGGGCGTGCTGGATCATCTGGCCGAGGCCCTGCCGCAGGCGCGGTTCACCGTGGTGGGATCGCCCGACAGCGCGCCGCTGTTTGCCGGGGTGCCGAGACTGGACCGGACTCTGATCCTGAAGGGCGAGGGTCTGGCCGAGCTGACGGGCCTGTGGAACCAGGTGCGGGGCACGCACTGGGGTCTGGTCGTCGACATGCGCGGCACGAAATTGTCGGGCTGGCTGAGGCGCAGGAAGCGGGCGGTGCGGGGCGAGATGCCGGACGGGCTGCATGCCGTCGAGGCGGCGGCGCGCGTGCTGCAACTGGACGCGGTGCCCGCGCCACGCCTGCACCCGACGCCGGAGGATGTGGCCGAGGCCGAGGCCCTGCTGGGACCCGCCGAGGGGCCGTTGCTGGCCGTCGGGCCGGGTGCGGACTGGATCGGGCGGCTGTGGCCGGCCGAACGCTATGCCAAGGTGGCGCTGGCCCTGCTGGGCGAAGGCGGACCGCTGGCGGGCGGGCGACTGCTGATCGTGGGGGGCGCGGGCGACCGGGACGCCGCCCACACCATCCGGCTGGCGGTGCGACGCGAGCGGGTGATCGAGGCGCAGGGCAAGCTGTCGCCGCTCGCCACGGTCGCGGCCTTGCAGCGTGCGGACTTCTATCTGGGCGGGGATTCCCTGTGGACCCAGCTGGCGGTGGCGGCGGGCGTGCCGGTCACGGCCGTATTCGGGCCATCGGACGAGTCGGTGCGCGGGCCCTGGGGCGGCGAGACCCTGCGGGGGCCGCGGAGCTTTGAGGAATTCCGCGTCATGGATCCGCATTTCAACCAGGCCCTTCAGCATATGATGGACCTGCCGGCCGAGAGGGTGTTGAAAGCCTGTATGCGGCGCCTGATCCCCGGCGCCTGACCTGACCGGCCGGAGGTTCATCATGGGCAACAGCTATGACCTGATCGTGCGGGGCGGCGAGGTCGCCAATCACGCCGGACGGGGGCCGGCCGATGTGGGCGTGCGCGACGGACGGATCGCCTTCGTCGGGGACCTGTCGCAGGCCTCGGCCGGAGAGGTGGTGGACGCTGCGGGCCTGACCGTCCTGCCGGGCGTGATCGACACCCAGGTGCATTTCCGGGAGCCGGGTCTGGAGTGGAAGGAAGACCTGGAGACCGGCAGCCGGGCCGCAGCGCTGGGCGGGGTGACCGCCGTCTTCGAAATGCCGAACACGGACCCCACGACAACCGATGCCGGGGCGCTGGCCGACAAGCTGGCGCGGGCGCGGGACCGGATGTGGACGGACCACGCCTTCTACATCGGCGGCACGCATGAGAATGCGGCGTATCTGGATGAGCTGGAGCGGCTGCCGGGCTGCTGCGGGGTCAAGGTGTTCATGGGGGCGTCCACGGGCACCCTGCTGGTCGCCGATGACGAGGGGGTGCGCGATATCCTGAAGCGGGTGAACCGCCGGGCGACCTTTCACTCGGAAGACGAATACCGGCTGGCCGAGCGGCGCGGTCTGGCGCGGACCGGCGACTGGACCAGCCACCCGGAGGTGCGCGACGTCGAAAGCGCGATCCGCAGCACGCGGCGGCTGGTGGGGCTGGCGCGGGAGTGCGGGGCCCGCATCCATGTGCTGCATGTGACCACCGCCGAGGAGATCGAATTCCTGGCCGGCGCCAAGGATGTGGCGACCGTCGAGGTGACGCCGCAGCACCTGACGCTGGACGGGGATGAGGCCTATGTCCGGCTGAAAGCGCTGGCCCAGATGAACCCGCCGATCCGCAACCGGCCGCACATCGAGGGGCTTTGGCGGGGGATCGCCCAGGGGGTCGTCGATGTGCTGGGCTCGGACCACGCCCCGCACACGCTGGAGGAAAAGGCGCGGCCCTATCCGGCGTCGCCGTCGGGCATGCCCGGGGTGCAGACGCTGGTGCCGGTTATGCTGGACCATGTGGCCAAGGGGCGGATGACGCT
Organism: uncultured Brevundimonas sp.; assembly: GCA_964395805.1. GTDB lineage: Bacteria > Pseudomonadota > Alphaproteobacteria > Caulobacterales > Caulobacteraceae > Brevundimonas. The sequence goes on along the minus strand of CAYNDG010000121.1, from coordinate 2,144 downwards.
GGAGCGGTTCATCGACCTGACCTCGGCCGGGGCGCAGCGCATCTTCAACATCGCCGGCAAGGGGCGGATGGCCGAGGGCTATGACGCCGACCTGACCCTGGTCGATCTGAAGGCGAAGACAGTACTGAAGCACGCCGACATGGCCACGCGCTCGGGCTGGACCCCGTTCGACGGTATGGAGGTTCAGGGCCTGCCGATGGCGACGATCGTCCGCGGCCGGGTGGTCATGCGCGACGGCGAGCTTCAGGGCAGCGCCCATGGCCGGCCGGTGCGGTTCGACGACACGCTGCAGCCGGTGGGCTAGCGCGGGGCGAGGATGAAACCGGCAATATCGCGCAGGACCGAGCCGGCCAGCGGCGCGTCGGGATCCCCGTAGGTCGCGATATTGGCCCGCCGCTCGGACGGAGCGTATTTCAGGACATGATTGACCCCCGGCCAAAGGACGAGGGTGGCATCGGTCCGGGCGTCGGCCATGGCGCGGGCGTCGGTCTCGGTGGTCTGGATGTCAGTCAGACCCTGGGCGATCAGAACGGGACCCTGATAATCGGCGATCAGTTCCCGGGGATCGAGCGCCAACCATGAGATCAGATAGGGCTGGACCGAGGGGCGGAACAGGGCCTCGAGACCGGGAATGGACTCGACCTCACGCCCGGCCTCAAGCTCTGCCAGCGCGGTGAAGGCCTGCGTCCGCATCGGTTCGGGCAGTTGCGGGCCAAGTTGTTCCTCCAGAACGATCCGGGCCGGCCGACCGGCGCCGGCCACCAGCACCAGACCGCAGATGGCCGAGGTGTCGCGTTCGGTGGCGGCGAGGGCGATCAGCGCCCCCTCGCTGTGACCGATCAGCCAGGCGCAGGGCAGGCCGGCCTGCCCTGCCGCCTGTTCCGCCCAGCCGAGGGCGTCATCGACCAGATGGGAAAACCGCAGGTCCTGCTCGGCCATGCCCGTGAAGAGGCTCTCGCCGACCCCGCGCTTGTCGTAGCGGACGGTGGCGATGCCCTGCTCGGCCAGTCCCTCGGCCAGCAGGCGATAGGTGGAAGACCGGATGCCCTGGGCGCTGTTGCCGTCGCGGTCGGTGGGGCCCGAGCCGGCGATGATGACGCCGACGGCCCTCGGGGCATCGGCCGGAGCCTGCCAGGTGCCGTGTAGCGGGCCGGCGTCGGTCTGGAGGGTGACGGCGGTGCCGGGGTCCTGCGCGGTCAGGGTCAGGGCGGCGGCGGCGATCAGGGCGGACAGCATGTCGGTCTCCCGGGCAGAGGGGCGTTCAGAAGGGCTGGCGGTCGGGGTCGCTGCGCCAGACGCGCCAGCTTTCGACCACGGACAGGGCGGCGGCGGCGAGCACGGCGACAACGATGGCGATGACGCCGAACGGCTGGGGCAGGAGGGGGGCGCTGACCAGTCCGGAAAGACCGATCAGGAACAGCAGGCGGCCGGCGAGGCGGTTGGAGCGCTCCCACGCCAGCCTGCTCTTGAAGGCCCAGGGGGTGCGCACGCCGACGAAGGGGTTGGGACCGACCCGCCCGAGGAAGGCGCCGGTCAGCATCAGAATGGCGCTGATCCCCGCCATGGGCAGGACGGTTCCGATCGAGGTGGCGCCCGAGAGACTGAGGGAGGCCACGAACAGGGACACTCCGGTCAACGACAGCAGGACCACCAGCTGGGCAAAGCGCAGGGACCGCCCTCGGGCCGGATCGTCTGCGCGGCGCGCGAACCAGCCCATGCCACCGCTGAGAACCAGCAGCAGTCCCCCGAGGCCGAAGATCAGGGCGCCGACCGTCTCGCGTCCGGCCCAGTCGTCGGCCTCGCCCCGGATGTTGAAATGGACGGGCATCAGCCCCGTTGGGCCGGCGAGGACGACCCAGAGGCCGAGGCCGAACAGGATGGCGGAAATGCCGAGGGTGGCCAGATCAAGGGCCGAGGCGGATTGGCGGGTGTCAGTCACGGTCCTGTGCTTCCTCTGAGGGGCTGCGGGCCCCGGTGATCGACAGGAGGAAGGCCAGCGCCTCCTCCACGGCGGAAATGTCGAGGCGATAGCGGATGGTCGTGCCGTCGCGCTCAGGGCTGACCAGGCCGGCCTCTTTCAGGGCATTGAGATGGCCGGTGACGGTCGGCCAGGTCATGTCAAAGGCCGCCGCGATATCGCCGGA
>CAYNDG010000120.1:0-5536 GCA_964395805.1 uncultured Brevundimonas sp. | reverse complement strand
GGTAGCTCGTCAGGCTCATAACCTGAAGGTCGCAGGTTCAAATCCTGCTCCCGCACCCAAGATTTCCAACCCCACGGTCCATGCCGTGGGGTTTTTTGCTGTTCCGGACCCTATGATCCGGGACGGGCCCGGGCTGAGCGGGCATCGAATTTGCGGATCACGCCCGAAAACGTCATCAGCACCCGCTCGCCGGCACTGATCTGGCCGCGGACGAAGATGAGACTCTTGCCCGCGCGGATCACCTCACCGGTGGCCTCGACCAGCTCGCCGACCCAGGCCCCGTCGATGAAGGTGGAGTCGAGCTGCACGGTGACGCCGGAGGCGCCCTCCATCTCCTGATATGCTGTCTGGAACAGGGCAATGTCGGCAAAGGTCATGAGGCAGCCGCCGTGCATGCGGCCGCCGGCGTTCATGTGCTTGGGTTCGGCCCGAAAGGCGCAGCGCATCCGTCCATCAGGATCGGGACGAAAATAGAAGGGACCCACCACCTGATCGAAGGTGCCCTGCAGGTCATAGGTCTGCCATCCGGCAAATTCGCCCTCGGTGACGGTGATCTTCGCGACCATGGTGATCCCTTGCCTTCCTGTTGGTCCTGCAATGCAGCATATAGGGACGATGAGCGACCCCATCGAAGACACCATTCTTGAAAAACTTGCGGCCCTCGGCCCGGGCAAGAGCATTGAGCCGGCGGATGTCGCCAAGGCGGTGCAGCCGGAGCAGTGGCAGAGGATGCTGCCCCGCGTACGCACCACGGCGCTCGGCATGATGCGTCAGGGGCGCCTTGTAATCACCAAGAAGGGCAAGCCGGTCGACCCCTCCAGCTTCAAGGGTGTCATCCGACTTCGCCTGCCGACAGCTGAGGAATCGGAGCAGTTGAAGCAGGCTCGCAGCGCCGCGCCGGACGACGCCGACTGATCTATCTCCCGGCAGTATCATCGCTTGCGGGTTAGAGGCATTCTAAAGCCATGATGCGGTTCTGCGCGACCTTGATCCTGATTCTGGTCCTGTCGGGGTGCACCGCGCCCTATGTCCAGACGCCGCTGTTGCCGCCCGAGCGGCAGACCTCGCCACAGATGGCGGATACCAGCTTCATCATGCGCGACGGCGCCGTGCTGCCCTATCTACACTGGATGCCAGTCGGCGATCAGCCCTGGGCTGTGGTCGTGGCGCTGCACGGCATCAATGACAGCCGTGCGGCGTTTCGTCTGGCCGGCGCGTGGTGGGCCGAGCGCGGGATCGCGACCTATGCCTATGACCAGCGCGGCTTTGGAGAGTCGCCGGGCAGGGGGCTTTGGCCCGGTGATCTGATGGCGGACGACCTCGGCGCGGTCGTGGCCCTGGTGCGGGCGCGCCATCCCGACGCCCTGGTGGCGGTCGCCGGCGAAAGTATGGGCGGCGCCGTGGCGATCACGGCCTTTGCTTCGGAGACCCCGCCGGACGCGGATCGATTGATCCTGCTGGCGCCTGCGGTCTGGGGCTGGTCCAGCCAGCCCCTGCTCTACCGACTGGCGCTTTCCACAGCGGCCCGGACATTCGGGGATGTGGCGCTGGAGCCGCCCGAATGGGCCGCCGACCGTGTGCTGGCCTCGGACAACCTCCTCGAGCTGGTTCGCAATGGCCGGGATCCCGCCCAGACGCTGTCGACCCGGCTGGATGTCGTCTACGGCCTGGTCGAGCTGATGGAAAAGGCCGGGCAGGGCCTCGGAGCCGTCCCTGTGCCGACGCTCCTCCTTTACGGCGCCCATGACGATCTCGTGCCTGAACATGCGATCGTAAAGGCCCTCAGGCGGGCGTCAGATCACAGTGCCTTGCGCGCGGCCTTTTATACGGACGGCTATCATATCCTGAACCGCGATCTTCAGGCCGTGCGGGTGTTCGGAGACGTGGAGTCCTGGTTGAGGGACGCGGCGGCGCCCCTGCCTTCTGGCTCGGGGCCGGTCGGCCGGCCCTGAGCCGGGTGACCCGGGGTAAGGTCAAGCTTGCTCCGCGGCTGTAACCCGCGTATCAGCGCCCGCAACAAAAATACCCAGGAAAGGCTCGTAAAGGGCATGACACTGTTCGATTCGCCGTCGTTCTCGAACCATGAGGGCGTTCACGCCTTTTATGACGAAAAGACTGGCCTCAAAGCAATTGCTGCGGTGCACTCGACCGCGCGGGGTCCCGCCGTGGGCGGCACCCGCATGTGGAACTACGCCACGGCCGCCGAGGCGCTCGAGGATGTCCTGCGCCTGTCGCGCGGCATGAGCTACAAGAATGCGATTGCGGATCTCGAGATGGGCGGCGGCAAGTCGGTCATCATCGGCGACAGCCGGACCGGGAAGACCCCGGAATTGTTCCAGGCCTTTGGCCGGGCCCTCAATACGCTTGGCGGCATCTATTATGCGGCCGAGGACGTGGGCGTGTCGGTCGAGGACATTGCCGAGGCGCGCAAGGAGACCGAGTATGTCGTCGGCCTTTCGGGTGGCAAGGAGGGATCGGGCGATCCCAGCCCGGTAACCGCAGAAGGCGTGTACCGCTCGACCCTGACGGTTGTGCGCCGCCTCTGGAAGCAGGACGACCTGACCGGACTGACCGTTGCCGTGCAGGGCATTGGCCACGTGGGTGGCTATCTTGCTGACAAGCTCCACAAGGCCGGCGCGCGCCTGGTGATGACCGACGTCAACACCGCCCTGCTGGAAGAGGTAGCGGCTCGCAACAACGCGGAGATCGTGGCTCCCGATGCCATCTATGATGTTCGGGCCGACATCTACGCGCCGTGCGCCCTGGGCGCGACCCTGAACCCGCAAACGCTGGACCGGCTGTCGGCCAAGGCTGTGGTGGGCGCTGCCAACAATCAGCTGGCCACCCCGGAGATCGGCCGCATGCTGTTCGAACGTGGCGTGCTTTACGCCCCCGACTATGTCGTCAACGGCGGCGGAATCATCAATGTCGCCTCGGAGATGGCGGCCCGGAACAGCGGCGGCGCCTATGACCCGGCCTGGGTCGAGGGCAAGCTGGCCCGCCTGATGGAGACGCTTGGCGAGGTGCTGGATCAGTCCGAGCGGGAGCAACGCCCGACGCACGAAGTGGCGGATTCCATCGCCGAGGCCCGCATCCAGGCGGCCGCCACGGAGAAGGTGCGCGCCCGGGCTGCGTAACCGGCAGGGTTAAACCGGCTTAATCACCTTTCTGCCCCGTCTCTTAACGCGCCGTTTACCAAGGGGGCGGCACTTTCTGCCTAGCGGGCGTGTCGCCTGTGAGTAGGGGTGTCGAGGGCGCGCGTGGGCGGCTTTTCAGCGGCGGTGCAGAGATTCGGGATCGGGCGGCTGGCTGCCTTGGCGGGGGTTGCCGCCGGGGTCGCGGCGGTGCTCGCGGTGCTGATGCTGCGCATCGGTCAGGCGCCCGATGCCCTGCTCTATTCCAATCTGGACCTGCGTGAAGCGTCCGAGATTACGACCGCACTGGACACGGCGGGTATCAAATATTCCTCCCGCGGCGACGGGTCGACCATCTTTGTCAGCCGCGACGAGGTCGGCACGGCGCGCATGCTGGTGGCTGGCAAGGGGATCGTGACCAGCGGTTCGGTTGGCTACGAGATTTTCGACAATCAGTCGGTGCTGGGGCAGACCGAGTTTCAGCAGAATCTGAACGCCAAGCGCGCGCTCGAGGGTGAGTTGGCCCGCAACATCATGACGCTGCGGGGCGTGACGATGGCGCGCGTGCTGATTGCCCTGCCCGAGCGGGCGCTGTTCCAGGCCCAGGCGGCCGAGCCGACGGCCTCGGTGGTGGTCGGTCTGGGGGGTCGGGATCTCACGGCTGACCAGATTCGCGGTATTCGATCGCTTGTGGCGTCGAGCGTGCCCAACCTGAAGCCGACCCGCGTCACGGTCATGGATGATACCAACCGCACCCTTGCGGCGGGTGGGGACGAAGATGGCTTCTCGGGTGCCAGCGCCGACCGGCTGAAGGCGACGACCGAGGCTCAGCTCCAAGCGCGGGTTCTGGATGTGGTCCAGGGCATTGTCGGCCCTGGTGCCGCTCGGGTGCAGGTCACGGCAGAAATCGACCACAGCCGGTCAACGACGCAGGAGCAGCGCTTTGACCCGGACGGGCAGGTGGTTCGCTCCATGGCCACCAACGGCTCGACGTCCCAGGACACGACCGGGCAGACGGCGGCGGGGGTCACGGCCCTCGAGAACATACCCGGCGGGGAGGGGGCGGCGCTGACGGCTCAGGGGTCGAGTCGCGAAGACCTGACCGAAACGACCAACTATGAGATCTCGAACACCACGACCACCACGGTGCGCGAGCCGGGCGAGATCAAGAAGCTGGCGGTGGCTGTGGCGGTCGACGGCATCTGGACGCCCGGCGCGGACGGGGCTGCGCCCACCTATGCGCCTCGGACACCGGAGCAGATCACCGAGATCGAGGAGCTGGTGAAGGCGGCCGTCGGATTCAGCGTCGAGCGCGGCGACGTCGTCCGGGTCAGCAATGTCGAGTTCAACCGGCAGCTGGCACCTGATGGCGGGACGGAAGCCGGGGGTGGCCTGTTCGACTTCACCAAGAATGACATGATGCGGGGGATCGAGCTGCTGGTGCTGTTGGTCACCGGCATTCTGCTGATCCTGTTTGTTCTGCGACCGCTGTTGAAGGCAACCACGGGCGCGGGCCCGGCCGGTATGCCGGCGATCGCTGCCGCCGGAGGCAATGGGGTCACGCCGGTGCAGACCATGGCTGTCGGGATGTCCGGTCAGGCGGCTGCGGGCCAGTTGACCGGTCCATCGGACATGGAGCAGCGGCTGGATATCGCGCGCATCGAGGGCCAGGTGAAGGCGTCCTCGGTCAAGAAGGTTTCCGAGTTCGTCGAGCGTCACCCGGAGGAGTCGACCTCGATCCTCCGTAACTGGGTGCATGAAGGCTGATGGCCCGGATGGTCTCACGCAAGCCGGCGGTCGAGGACGCCCGCAAGCTGACCGGGCCCGAGAAGGCCGCCGTTGTCCTGCTGTCGCTCGGAGAGGACCACACCCGCCTGTGGCAGGGGCTGGACGACGACGAGATCAAGGAAATCTCCCAGGCGATGGCCTCGCTGGGCACGGTAAGCTCGAGCGTGGTCGAGGAGCTGCTTCTGGAATTCGTGTCGGGCATGACCGGCTCGGGTGCCGTGATGGGCAGTTTCGAGCAGACCCAGAAGCTGCTGGCCTCCTTCATGCCGCCCGATCGGGTCGAAGGCCTGATGGAGGAAATCCGCGGTCCCGCCGGTCGCACCATGTGGGACAAGCTGGGCAATGTGAACGAGGCGGTCCTCGCCAACTACCTGAAAAATGAATACCCGCAGACGGTCGCGGTAGTCCTGTCCAAGATCAAGCCTGACCATGCCTCGCGCGTGCTGACGGCCCTTCCGGAAGATTTCGCCATGGAGTGCGTGCAGCGCATGCTGCGCATGGAGCCGGTCCAGCGGGAAATCCTCGACAAGATCGAACAGACCCTGCGGACCGAGTTCATGTCGAACCTGGCGCGCACGTCGAAGCGCGACAGCCACGAGATGATGGCGGACATC
>CAYNDG010000119.1:0-5602 GCA_964395805.1 uncultured Brevundimonas sp. | reverse complement strand
CGGCCGCCGCTGTCGCTGGGCTATGTCAATGTGCCCGCCGCCGTCGTGATCGGGGGGCTGACGGCGTTCGTTGCGCCCTTCGGGGCGCGGCTGGCGCACCGGCTGGACCGGCGGCTGCTCCGGCGGCTGTTCGCCCTCTATCTGATGGCGACGGCGGTCTCGGTGCTGGTGAAGGCCGTCTAGGGCTTCAGCACCAGTCCCTCCGGCGTGGCCTCAAAGCCGGACAGGCGGCCGAGGAAGCTCATTCCCAGCAGCGAATGCGGAAGGTCGGCGTGAACCACCAGGGCGGCAACGTCTCGCACCTCGACGCCGGCCACGGTCACGCTCGACAGGGTGACGGACGCCGCCTGGGCCAGGCCCGACGCGGTGCGGATCGACAGGCTGTAATCGAGGGTCTCGGGGTTCAGCCCCAGAACCCGGGCATCGGCCGGACGCAGCACCACGGCGGCGGCACCGGTGTCGACCAGCAGGGCGACGGGCTTGTTATCGACCTGGGCCCGGGCCCAGTAGTGACCGTCGGCGCCGCGCTGGATGGGTGCCGAAGCCTCGGCCATGCGGACAATTGCCGCCGGCTGTGCCGCCGCCTGTGCGGATTTGTCGGAAAGGGCGCCGAAACCCCAGGCCGCGAGCAGGGATGTCCCCACGGCGGCGGCCAGAATGGCACTTCCGGAAGCGCTGCCGGTCATGTCGATACTCACTCGGACACCCGTCTGTACGCGCCGCTTCTGCGGCTATCCCGGTCCGGTCTAGGTCATGGACGTTGGGATGCGGTGAAGCGTCATGGCTGACAAATGGTTAGCGGGGCACCATTCCGCGAAAGGCCGGGTCGAGCCGGTCAGCCCGAGCGGGCAGCTCTGCCAGTATGGCCTCGCGGGTCGCCTCGTCCAGCCGGCTCCACTGCGCGATTTCCGGCAGGGAACGCAGGCAGCCGAGGCACAGGCCCGAGGCCCCGTCGACGGTGCAGACCTGGATGCAGGGGGTGCGGACGGGGCGGGGCGGGCCGTCAGGCGGCCGATCTGAATGTGACATGTCGCCAAAACTTGATCCGTAATCCGACGAAAAAACTTGCATCCTTCATAAAACTGTCGTTTCTTGTACGTGACGCGAAACGACTGAGAGGGTGAAAGCCCCTGTGAGCACGACGCGTCTCTTTTCATCGTTCTGCGAAAGGAGACGCCACCATGAACAGGAAAGAGAAAAACCTCCAGCATGCCATGATGTCCTTTGCCCTTTGGGGCGGGCTTCTGGTGGACACACGGAAAACGAACGGAGCGGGTGACCGCGTGGTCAGCCACCCGTCGAACTTCGTGCCCTATCCGATCAAGACACGCCGCTGATCGCCCTCGGGTGATCCCGGCTTGCATCTGAAGGCCCCGGACCTGAAAAGGCCGGGGCCTTTTCTTATGGGGCCTTTTCTTTCGGGAGTTGGGGATGACAGGACTGATCGAGACGCGGCGGGACGGGCCGATTGTCATCTGGACCCTGAACCGGCCCGAGCGGCTGAACGCCCTGCCCGATCTGGAGGACGGCGACGCTTTCGCCTCGGCCTGCGAGGCGGTCAATGCCGACCCGGAGGTGCGGGTCGTGGTGCTGACCGGGGCCGGGCGGGCCTTTTCGGCCGGGGGCGACCTCAAGGCCATGCGCGACCGCCGCGACATGTTCGAGGGCCCCGGCACCGTCCTCCGCGACCGCTATCGCCGGGTGGTGCACCGGATCGTGCGCAGCCTGTATGAGCTCGAGGTGCCGCTGGTCACGGCCATCAACGGGCCGGCCATGGGTCTGGGTGGCGACATCGCCGGACTGGGCGACATCCGCATCGCTTCGGACGCCGCCAGCTTTGGCGCCCCCTTCCTGAAGCTGGGCATTCTGCCAGGCGACGGCGGCACCTGGCTGTTGCCGCGCAATGTCGGCTATGCCCGGGCCGCCGAACTGCTGTTCACGGCGCGGTCCATCGATGCGGCGACCGCGCTGGAGTGGGGATTGGTCAATCGGGTGGTGCCCGCCGCCGCCCTGATGGACGAGGCCCTGGCGATGGCCCGCGAGATCGCCGCCCAACCGCCGCAGGCGCTGCGGATGACCAAGGCCCTGCTGCGTCAGGGGCGCGACCTGACGTTCGATCAGATCCTTGAGATGACCGCGGCCATGCAGGCTCTCGCTCACCTGACCGACGACCATGCCGAGGGCGTCGCCGCCGCGCTGGAGAAACGCCCGGGGCGCTTCACCGGGGCTTGAGGCCAAACGTCATGGCGAACATGACGCCGCAGATGGCGGTCGAGAGCATCAGCGCCAGCGCCGCAGACCGCTCCAGCGCCAGCCCGTAGAGGGCCGGTGCGGCGGCCTGGACGAAGCGGGCGGGCATCAGCATCCGCGCCTGCCGCTCACCGTAACGATCCGGGCCGTAGAGCACCAGCGGCAGCACGCCCGAGGCCACCGACAGCAGACCGTTACCGATCCCCTGTCCCAGCGCGACGGCAAAGGCTGCGGGGGTGCCCAGCCCCAGCGCCGCCATGGCGCCGACCGGATGGCACAGGGTGGCCAGCCGCGCGGTCAGCACCGGATGGGCCCGGTGAAAGACGAACAGGTCGACGGCCCGGGCGAGGATAGCGGCCACCCCCATCAGGCCGGCGACGGCGGCGGCGGTGGTCGCCTCCAGCCCCAGACGCTCCAGCAGGCGTGGCAGATGGGCGGCCAGCGCCGTCGCAATGAACCATGCTCCGCAGAACAGGATGGCCAGCCGGATCAGGGTCGGGTCCCAGGCGACCGGCGGGCCGGGCAGGGTGTTGGTGGTCATGACCCGGCGCGGTAGCCAGAGTCGGTAAGCGGGCAGGCAGAGAAGCAGGTGGGCGGCCGCCCACGCCAGACATGCCCCTCGCCAGCCGAGGGTATCGACCAGCAGGACCGACGCCGGCCAGCCGACCGCGCCGCCCGCCGCCCCGATCAGGGACACGGCAGTGATCGAACCGCGGGCCGCCTTCCCATACGCCCCGGCCAGCACGGCAAAGGCTGCGCTGTACAGGCCCAGACCCATGCCCGGCCCCAGCGCCAATATGGCCAACAGGGCGATGGCGGGATGCGGGGCCAGCCCCAGGAGTATCAGGGCTGCCGCAAAGGCCAGGCTGGAGAGGCTCAGCACCTCGCGGCCGCCGTGTCGGTCGATCCAGCGCCCGGCCAGCGGACTGAGGACCGCCGAGACCAGGAAGGCGCCGGTCAGGGCAAAGAACAGCCAGGCGACCGGCAGGTCCAGCGCCCGCGCCGCAGGATCGGCCAGAACGCCCAGCAGATAGTAGCTGGAGGCAAAGGCAACGACCTGACCCAGGCCAAGCACAGCGATCAGGCGAACGGGATGTGAGGGCATGCGCCGCCCATGCCGCGATTGCCGCCGGGCCGAAATCGACTTATCGACTGACTATGTCAGGAAATCTCACACCCCTGCCGTCGCTGAACGCCCTGCGCGCCTTCGAGGCCATGGCGCGCACCGGGGCGGCGACGCGGGCGGCGCGCGAGTTGGGGGTGACGCACGGCGCGGTCAGCCGACAGGTGAAGGCGCTGGAGGCGGCCCTCGGCGTGCGGCTGTTTCAGGGGCCCCGCCACCGGCTGGAACTGACCGACGCCGGTAGGGCGCTGGCCGTCGAACTGACGCGCGGGTTCGATGTGCTGACGACCGCCGTGGCCCGCACCCGATCCGACGGCATGGATCTGCACGTCGCGGTGCATGCCAGCCTTTCGGTCAAATGGCTGATCCCGCGACTGGCAGACTTTGCCGAACGGGTGCCGGGCGTTCGCCTGCACCTGTCGGCGCTGGAGCCGGAGGCCGTGTCCCATCCCGGGGCGGAACTGGCCATCCGCCTGATGGACCGGACGCGTGCCGAGGCTCTGGGCGGCATCATTCTGGCCGACAATGAGATCGGGCCGGTGATCCGGGCCGACCGGATCGCCGACTACGTGGCGGCCTCGCGGCTGGTCTCACGCACCCACCCCCGGGCCTGGTCGGACTGGCAGAGGTTGAGCGGCCAGCCCCTGCCGGGTGGCCCCGAGCGACCGGTCGAGCATCTGCATTTCGCCGTCGATGCCGCGCTGGCCGGCTGGGGCGTGGCGGCTCTGCCGCGCCTGCTTGTCCAAGGGGAAATTGAGAAGGGGCACCTTACGGCGCCCCATGGTTTCATTGCCGATGCCGGCGTTCTGGTGGCCCTGCCGCAGGGCGAGGGTGGCCCGGCCCGGCGCGCCTTTCTGGCCTGGCTGAAGGACCAGATCTGACGCGCCGGTACCCCGCCCGGATCAGCCCGCCCGGGCCGGCTGTCGCATGGCGCGGTCGGGGCCGACGCCGGCCTGGGCCTCGCGGGGCGCCCCGGCGGTTTCGCCCGGCTTCATGAACTTCACCAGCACGCGCTGACCGATCAGCAGGGGCGCGTCGTCATAGGCGACGACCACCTCGATGACCCGCTCGTCCGACCGCTGCGAGGGATCGTCCGAGGACAGCTTGCGGGCGCCAAACACGGCGGCGCGGCGCAGCACCTGACCGACATAGACCTTGGACGGGTCGCCTTCAGGGCTGATCTCGACGGCCTGGCCGATCTGGATGTTGGGGATGTCGGCCTCGACGATCTCGGCGCGCACGATGCGCGGGGCATCGGGCTCAAGGTCGAACATGGTCGAGACGTTCAGGGTCGAGGCGCCGGCGCCGGGGTTGGCATAGCGGCGCACGATCCGGCCGCTCATCGGGGCGCGGATGACCGTCAGTTCCAGATTGTACTCGGCCTCGGCCAGGCGGGCCTCGACGGTGCGCACGGTCGCCTCCTGGCTGGCGAGGCGAGCCTCGGCTGCGGCGACGGCATCCCGGGCCTGATCCAGACGCTGGGCGGCGATATAGTTGCTGTCGGCCAGCTGCTGCATGCGCTGGTACTCCCGACGGGCGGCGTTGAGGTCGACGCGGATGGTGGCCAGCTGGCTACGGGCCTGGGCCACCTCGGCGCGGGCGCGCTGAACGGCCAGACGCGGCTCGTCGTCTTCCTGCCGGGCGAGGATCTGGCCGGCGGTGACGATATCCCCTTCCTCGACATAGACGGCCCTGACCACGCCGCCACGCCGGGCCGCGACCTGGATGATGCCGCCCTCGACGTCGGCCTTGCCATTGGCGACCGCCGCATAGGGACTTACCGGCGCATTGGCGGTGGCCTCGGCCAGCTCGGCCAGCTTGGCCTTGTTGGCCCCCTGCATCATCATGAAGCCAACGACGGCGACCACGATGACGATGAGGCCGATCCAGAGCCATTTGTTTTTCAGGAAGGCGGGCATGACGGTCTTTCGGTCTCTGAGAGAGGGTTAATGATGCGCGAGGGCGGCGTTGGGATCCGGCACGCGACGCTCATCGGAAATGATGATGCCGTCCTCGATCTTGATGACGCGGTCGGCCCAGGCCTCGAGGCGCGGGTCGTGGGTAACGCAGATAACGGCGGCGCCATGTTCGGTGGCGGCGCGCCGCAGCAGCTGGATGACGATCTGGCCGTTCTCGCCGTCGAGCGCCGAGGTCGGCTCATCGGCGAACAGGATCTGCGGGTTCTTGGCGAGCGCCCGGGCGATGGCCACCCGCTGCTTCTCGCCACCC
>CAYNDG010000118.1:0-5631 GCA_964395805.1 uncultured Brevundimonas sp. | reverse complement strand
GGATCAGGCCTCGGAGGCCCCGGACGTGACGCTGCCACTGGACAGTCGGGCCCGACCGGTCAATGGGAAGGGCCGTGCCCTTCTCCTCCCGCCCCTTTCCCGCGCTGCCGCCTGACCGGGATGCCCTGGCCGGGCGCCGGTTCCTGATCGCCAGTGCGCCGTTCGGTCCTTTCGGGCGGGACCTGGCACGAAGCATCGAGAAGGCCGGGGGATCGGTCCAGCGCCTGATCCTGAACACCGGGGACCTGCTGGACTGGCGACGCCCGGGCGGCCGCATCCACCGTGAGTCCCTTGAAGACTTCCGGTCCGGTCTCGGGGCCTGGATCGGCGACTTCACCGATGTGATCGCCTTCGGGGACACCAGTCCCCATGCCCGCGCCGTGATGGAGGCGGCCCGGGTGCGGGGCCTGAATGGCTGGCTCCTCGAGAACGGCTATTTCCGGCCGGACTGGATCACTCTCGAACGACACGGCGTCAATGCGGACAGCGCCGTTCCGCGTCGGCCGGAAGCCTATGACGATGTCAGGGCGCGCGAGCCGCGCCCCCGGCCCGTTGGCCGCATCCTGCCCTGGCACGTGGCGCATATCAGCCTGTACTACTTCGTCGAGCTGATGGGGCGCCGGGCCTTTCCCCATTTCCGTCCGGAGTACGATCCTCCGCCCTGGCGCCAAGCCGTCGGCCATGTGCAGCGCTACTTCATGACCCGGCTGGCCGGCACCCGGTCGCGCCTGAAACGGCTTCTGGGGAGCGGCCGGCCCTTTGTGCTGGTGTGCCTGCAAAGGGACGGGGACAGCCAGCTTGTCCGCCACTCCCCCCTGACGACCAATGAGGCCTTCCTTGAGCGGGTGTTCGACAGCTTCGCAGCCCACGCCGACGGAACCCTCCACCTTGTGGTCAAGGGACACCCGCTGGACGCCGGCGTGATCGACATGGAGGCCCGCACCCGCAGTCTGGCAGCGCGCCGGGGCGTCGCGGCGCGCACCCACTATCTGGACGGGGGCAGTCTCGCCGACCTGTGCCGGGCCTCGCGCGGGCTGATCGTCAACAACTCCAGCGCGGCCCTGTCGGCCCTGGGCTTCGGGACGCCGGTCAAGGTGCTGGGCCGGGCCTTCTTCGACATGCCGGGCCTGACCGACACCCGCCCCCTCGATGCCTTCTGGCACGAGCCGGTTCGGCCTGACCCGGCGCTGTTTGCCCGGTTCCGGACAAGGGTGATCGATGACACCCAGATCAATGGAGGATTTCACGGGCCCGGTGTGCGTCGGGCCACGGCGCAGGCCCTGGTCGCCCGGTTTGCCGCCGATGACGGCCTGAACGTCCCCTGAGCCCCAAAAGGTGTGGCTCTCCTGCCACCTCCCGCCGCTGTCATCCAAGCGTCACACATCTGTCGCGGGAGAGTTTAACGCAAGGCCTAGAGGGGCGTCAGATCGTCGGTCCTTCTGTCCGGCGCGAGGCAATCGGGCCTCTTTATCGGGGATATATCATCATGAACCGCAAGAGCGTGTTCTGGGCGACGACCGCCCTTTTCACCGGCCTCCTGGTCTCCGCCGGCACGGCCTCCGCCCAATCGACCGGCACGGAAGCTGCCGAAAGCCGGGTCGAGGACGTCATCGTCACCGGCGCGCGCGGTCCGCGCAACATTGACGGGGCCATCGTCGCCGAGACCATCGGCAAGACCCGCTCCAGCATCACCCAGGAGTTCATCCAGACCCAGACTCCGGGCCAGACCATCCTGCAGAGCCTGAACCTCGTCCCCGGCGTGAACTTCTACAACGCCGACCCCTACGGCACCTCGGGCGGCAACATCCGTCTGCGCGGCTTCGACGGCAACCGCGTGTCGCTGACGTTTGACGGCATTCCGCTGAACGACACCGGCAACTATGCCACCTACACCAACCAGCAGCTGGATCCGGAACTGATCGAGCGCGCCACGGTCAACCAGGGCACGACCGACGTCGACAGCCCGACCGCCTCGGCCACCGGCGGCACCATCAACTACACCTCGCGCCGCCCCGCCAACGAGTTCGGTGGCTGGCTCCAGGCGTCGTTCGGTGACTTCAACTATCGCCGCAACATGTTCCTGATCGACACCGGTGAAGTCGGCCCCTGGGGCACGACCGCCTGGTTCGCCTTCTCGCGTCAGGACTATGACAAGTTCAAGGGCGAAGGCTTCCTGCGCAAGGAACAGTACAACGCCCGCATCTATCAGCCGCTGGGCACCAACGGCGACTTCCTGGCGCTGTCGGGTCACTACAACGAGAACCGCAACAACAACTACAACGGCCCGAACCTGCGCACCGCCACCGGCTTCTGCGATGTCGCCCGGACGGTCGTCTGTAACGACCAGGTCGTGGACGATCCGCGCGGCTGGGACGTCGACTTCGACACCACCTATGTCGCTCCGACCCGTCGCGCCGGCCTGGCCGACAACGACACCAATGGCACCAACTACTTCGGCCTGCGGATCAACCCGTCGAACACCGGCAACATCCGCGGTAACTCGCGCTTCACCCTCGCCGAAGGCCTGGTGCTGACGATCGACCCCTCGTTCCAGTATGTGCTGGCCAACGGCGGCACCCAGCAGGCTGTCCTGCAGGAAACCGACCTTCTGCTGCGCGGCACCTTCACCACGGGCGGCGTCGACCTGAACGGTGACGGTGACACCCTGGACCGCGTGCGCGTCATGACGCCGTCCAACACCAACACCCACCGCTATGGTCTGAACACCTCGCTGATCTGGGACCTCGACGACAACCACCGTCTGCGGGCGGCCTATGCCTATGACTGGGGTCGTCACCGCCAGTACGGTCACTTCGGCTTCGTGAACTTTGAAAACCCGTCCCAGCCGCGCTTCGTCGACTGGTTCGGCGGCCGCAACCTCGAGTCGAACCGCGTCGTCAACCGGAACGGTTACGAACTCCGCTCGCGTGACCGTCTGTCCTATGCCGAGCTGAGCCAGTTCTCGCTGGAGTATCGCGGCCAGTTCCTCGACGACGCCCTGACCGTGAACATCGGCGTGCGCGCGCCCTTCTTCAAGCGCGAGCTGAACCAGTTCTGCTATTCGCAGAACGCCTCGTCCAACGTGCTCTGCACCTCGGAAGTGCCCAACGCCCCGCTGGCCAACGGCAACGTCACCTTCGTGGGACGTGGCACGACCCAGTACATCGCGCCCTATTCGCGTGAAGTGGAGTATGACGACCTGCTGCCCAACGTCGGTGTGACCTACCGCTTCGACGGTGGCCACATGGTCTACGGCAGCTATGCCGAAACCCTGTCGGCTCCGCGTACGGACAGCCTGTATGCCGTGCGTCGTCTGGCGGACAACTCGATCGGCAACCCCTCGGTCCAGCCGGAAACGGCCCAGACCTTCGACATCGGCTACCGCTACTCCAGCCCGACGGTTGTCGGTTCGGTCGCCGGCTTCTTCACCAACTATGACAACCGCATCGTCAACACCTTCGACGAGGACCTGAACACCTTCGTCGACCGGAACGTCGGTTCGGTGGAACTGATGGGCTTTGAAGGTTCGCTCGGCTGGTCGCCGACCGAAGCGCTGAGCCTGTACGGTTCGGTCGCCTATCTGGACGGCGAACTGCAGGAAAACTACCGCTTCAACGCGGCCGGTGACCAGCTGCAGACCCAGGGCAAGAAGCTGGTGGAGACGCCGGACTGGACGGCCTCGTTCCGCGCCAACTACACCTTCTCGGAAATGTTCTCGGGCGGTGTGCAGGCCAAGTACACGGGCGAGCGCTGGATCACCGACGTCAACGATCTCGCTGACGACGCCTTCACCATCGTGGACGTGGATGCGCGGATCGACTTCACCCCCTGGGGCTATCAGGACACCTATCTGCAGTTCAACGTGACCAACGTGTTCGACGAGAAATACTATGCGGGTCTCGGCACCCGCGCGTCGGCCACGCCGGGCCAGCTGGGCTACAGCCGTCCGTTCGCCACCACGGGCTCGCCCCGCACCTGGATGGCGACCCTGCGGGTCGGCTTCTAGGCCTTACTGACGCACTGAAGATCGAGGGCGGGCCGGAAACGGTCCGCCCTTTTTCTTGTTTGGTATTTGTCCCCTGCCGCTCGGCTCGCGGAGCCTCGCTGCTTGAGGGGAGGTTGGCCCTACCGCTCGCCGCAGGGCGGTTCGCTGCTTGAGGGCGGGCTTTTGCCCTATCGCGCGGCTCGCGGAGCCTCGCTGCTTTAGGGGTTGGCTTGAGGGCGGGGCGGTTCGAGCCTATCTGGTGCAGCCTGCCTGTATGAAGGATGATCCCCGCATGACCGCCTTTCCTGTCCCGGCCGAATGGGCGCCGCACCGCGCCATGTGGGTGGGCTGGCCCAGCCATGCGGAGCTGTGGGAAGACGACCTTGAGGCCGCCCAGGCCGAGGTCGAGGCGCTGGTGCGGGCGCTGGTCGGGCCGGGGCGTGAACAGGTGCGTCTGATGGTCGGCAAGGCCGAGGCGCTGGAGGCGGCGCATGCGCGCTTTGCCGACGTGGTCGGCGTGACCGTGGTCGAGGGCCGGTTCGGCGACATCTGGCTGAGGGACACCGGCCCGATCTTCGGTCAGGGTTCGGCCCGCGCGGCCGCCTTCCGCTTCAACGGCTGGGGCGGAAAGTATGAGCTGGAGCATGACGATACGGTGGCCACGCAGATCGGCGCGGCATCAGGCACGCCGCTGGACCGGCACGATTTTATCCTCGAGGGCGGGGCGCTGGATCACGACGGCCGGGGCACGATCCTGACGACGCGCCAGTGCCTGTTGAACCCCAACCGCAACCCGGGCTGGACCGAAGCGGTGGCCGAAGCGGCGCTGACCGAGGCGCTGGGGGCGACGCGGGTTGTCTGGCTGGGCGACGGGCTGATCAATGACCACACCGACGGCCATGTCGACAATCTGGCGCGGTTCGTCGGCCCGGGCGTGGTCGCCTGCCCGGTCGGCTGGGGCGCAGACGATCCCAATGATGATGTCTATGACGCCACCGCCCGGGCCCTGACCGCCGAGGGGCTGACGGTGATCCGCATCCCCTCACCGGGCCGGATCGAGGACGAGGACGGCGAGCCCATCCCCGCCAGCCATATGAATTTCCTGATCGCCAATGGGGCGGTGATCGTGCCGAGCTACGGCGATGAGGCCGCCGCCGCTGCAGCGTGCGGGGCCTTGGCGACCATGTTCTCCGGGCGGCAGATCATCGCCCTCCCTTCGCTCGCTATCCTGACCGGAGGCGGATCTTTCCACTGCATCTCACAACAGGAGCCGGAATGACCCGCACCCTTTCCGTTGCTGCCATCCAGACCTCGTATGGCGAGGACCTGCAGGCCAATATCGACAGGACGATCGGCTTCATCCGGGAGGCGGCGGGCAAGGGCGCGCAGGTGATCCTGCCCTCGGAGCTGTTCCAGGGGCCGTATTTCTGTGTGAGCCAGGAGGAGCACTGGTTCGGCACGGCCTATCCGTGGCGGGAGCACCCCTGTGTGACCGCGCTTCAGCCCGTGGCGGCCGAGCTGGGCGTGGCCATTCCGGTCTCGATCTTTGAGCGCGAGGGGCCGCACTATTTCAACAGTCTGGTGATGCTGGACGCGGATGGCCGGGCGCTGGGCGTCTATCGCAAGAGCCATATTCCGGACGGCCC
>CAYNDG010000117.1:0-5644 GCA_964395805.1 uncultured Brevundimonas sp. | reverse complement strand
CAGGAGAGCGTCGCGCACGCCTGAACCGGACGTAGCCAATCGACTATGGCTTGCTCGAACCATGGTCGATTGTCATCGTCCGGGTATGGTCTCCCAGACGATCCCACCAACGATCCCAGCGACCGTCTACATTCGATGGTCGTCGGAAGCGCAGACAGGGCGCGATAGCCTTCGCCGCCAGCTTGAGGCGGCCCAGCGGTATGCGGACGAACATCGTCTCCTCATCGTCGAGACCATCATCGACGAGGCTGTCAGCGCATTCTCTGGCCACCATCTGACCAAGGGTCGGCTCGGACAGTTCATCCGTCGTGTGCCCGCTTGGCGAAACGGCCAAGCGGGTCACGCTTCGGCTCCTTCCTTCGAGGCGAACAGCTAAACCACACCGCATCTTCATAACCGACGCATCGCAGTTCAACTCGACGCTGCTGCTCATGAAAGACCGCCGTGAACCCGGCTGCTTTCGCAGCATGTGCGATCTGCGCGCGCACGAGAAACTTCGACGAACTGGACGTCGAAGATTCCGGGCTTCGAAGCGCGGTGATGGCGGCAAGCAGGTCTGGAAGGCCCGCTCCATGCTCCTCGACGACAAGCGCATCCTTCAGTCTGCCTTCTTCGAGGCGAGCCAGTCGAAGTCGGTCGCGCGTAGCAGATATGGTAGCGACGACTTCATCGGTGGAGTCACTCTCGAACGTGGCGAGGAGCTTCGTCAGCCGACCAGATAACCGAGCTACGTCACGCTGAACTCGATGCAGTTCGGCCCGCGTCCCGCTGGCAGCGGGTGTGCGCCGGGCCGCAGGGTCCATCTGCATTGCAGCGTCCATAAACTGACGCTCTGCCTCGTTGAAGTTGAAGAGCGTGCGGCTACTGCATCCACGTCGTCGCCGAGCCGAGGAACATGCGAGATACCGCTCCGCATCCCCCTTGCCGATATAGGTCATGCTGCCGCCACAGGCGGCGCATTGAGCTATTCCGGTGAGGATGTTCCTGAAGTCGGCGCCTTTGCGACCGGCGGCTCCTTGTCGGCGAGCGATGATCGCGGCTCTCGCCTTTAGTGCGAGGCTTTCCGCGACGATGGGAGGGAAGTAGCTTGGGATCGGAGGACCAGCCGGGACTCTGCGCCCGCCCTCCATGGTGTGCGGCTGATAGATGCCGAGGGCCGCATCGCTGGAAAGGAGCTTCTGAATATAGCTGGGGTGCCAGCCGTTCTTGCCTCGGAAGGGCGGAACGCCCGCGTCGTTCAGCCGGGCTGCAATTGACCCTTTGCCGACCCCCAAGGCCGTTTCGTTGAAGATCAGCCGAACGATGTCAGCGCGTTCGTTTACGATTTCGAACCTTGAACGATCCGGCGTGAGACGAAGCCATGCCGGGCACGTCTTGGTCAGTTTGCGGACGTCGGCTTCACGCCGCTTACGCTCCCACGCGGCTCGCACCCTTTGGCTCTTGATCGCTGACTCCTCGTGAGCACGAAGCATAACGATGAGGCTTCCGAGAAGGCGAAGCCCACCGTCCTCACCCATGCTCTCGCGCGTGAACCGCTGTCGATCAGTCAGAGTGACCAGTGTGACACCTCCGTTGATCAACCCGATAAACGGGGCCAGAGCGTCGAGAGGGGCCTGACGGTTAAGTCGGTCGAGGCTCTCACAGATCAAGACGTGCGGCATCGCGATAGCACGATCCTCAACACGACGGATGAACTGTCCGAGCCGACCCTTGGTCAGATGGTGGCCAGAGAATGCGCTGACAGCCTCGTCGATGATGGTCTCGACGATGAGGAGACGATGTTCGTCCGCATACCGCTGGGCCGCCTCAAGCTGGCGGCGAAGGCTATCGCGCCCTGTCTGCGCTTCCGACGACCATCGAATGTAGACGGTCGCTGGGATCGTTGGTGGGATCGTCTGGGAGACCATACCCGGACGATGACAATCGACCATGGTTCGAGGAGATTGTGACCCCCGGCCGCCGCGATCTCGAGCGCGCGCTTGGCCCCCTCCTGTCCGCGCACCTCGTTCAGATCCGGCACCGGTCCGTTCGATTTCAGCGGGCCGGGGCGGGGCGCGCTCAGCACCTGACTGCCCTTGAAATGATTGATCAGGCCGATCAGCGAGCGCGGGGCCAGCACCGCCACCTCGGGCCCGGCCCAGGCGGCCTCGGGACCATTGGCTTCGGCACAGATCAGGCCCAGCCCCATGCCATTGGCCGCCACTGCGGCGGGCAGGGTGCCGCTGACCGGCACGATCCGCCCGTCGAGGCTCAGCTCACCCAGCGCCGCCCAGCCGTCCAGCGTATCGGGTGCGATCACCCCCATGGCGGCCAGCAGGGCCAGGGCGATCGGCAGATCGAAATGGCTGCCCTCCTTGGGCAGGTCGGCGGGCGCCAGATTGGCGATGATGCGCCGTGACGGCAGGGCCAGGCCGATGCCGGCAAAGGCGCCGCGCACCCGCTCACGACTTTCGGCCACCGCCTTGTCGGGCAGACCGACCAGGGTGAAGCTGGCCTGGGTGCCCTCTCCGCCCAGAATCTGCACCTCGGCATCGACGCGCCGCGCATCCACCCCGTCGAATGCAACTGTCACCACCCGCGCGACCATGGCCGTTCCTCCGCTCCCGCAGCACGGAACAGATCATGAACGAACACCGGTTGTCAAATGCCCGGTTGTGAGTTCACGAAGGTTCAACCGTTGGCGCGCTTCGCCTCGATCACCTGCCACATCCGCTCGGTCGCATCGATGCCGGTAAAGCGCTTCAGCTGCTGCGCGCCGGTCGGCGAGGTGACATTGATCTCGGTCATCCAGTCGCCGATCACATCGATGCCGACAAAGATCAGGCCCCGGTCTTTCAGCGTCGGGCCGATGGCGGCGCAGATTTCCTTGTCACGGGCCGTCAGTTCGACCGGCCGGGCCGTACCGCCAACACGGAGGTTGGAGCGCACCTGATCCTTGAGCGGCACACGGTTGATGGCCCCCACGGCCTCGCCGTCGACGATCAGGATGCGCTTGTCCCCGGCCGAAACCGCGGGCAGGAATTTCTGGATGACCAGCGGATCGCGCGATCCCATGGCGTGAATCTCGACCAGGGCCGCCAGATTGGGGTCGCCGGCCTTCAGCTTGACCACACCCGACCCCGCCGCCCCGTGCAGCGGCTTCAGCACCACATCGCCGTGGCGGGCGTGAAAGTCCGCCAGCATGTCCGCGTCGGCCGAGATCATGGTCGGCGGGGTCAGGCCCTGAAACTGGGCAACCAGCAGCTTTTCGGGCGCCGAGCGCACCTCGGCCGGGTCATTGACCACCAGGGTGTGCGGATGGATCGTCTCCAGCAGATAGGTGGCGGTGACATAGGCCATGTCGAACGGCGGGTCCTGACGCATCAACACGACATCGACGTCCGACCCCAGATCCAGCTTCACCCACTCTCCAAAGTCGGCGTGGTCGCCCTTCTTGTCGCGCACGGTGACGGGCCGGGCCCGGCAGAACAGCCGCCCGTCCTCCAGCGCGAGGGTGCGGAAATCATAGACCCACAGCCGGTGCCCGCGCGTCTGTCCGGTCAGGGCCATCAGGAAGGTGGTGTCGGAGGCGATATCGACCGCTTCGATCGGGTCCATCTGGATGGCGACCTTGAGCATGGCGGACCTTTCGGATCAGAGACGATAGCGGCCGTCGAGGTCGGTCTCGGCGGCCAGACCCCGGATATGGCGCGGCAGGCGCCCGGGCGCCAGTGCGATCAGGTCCAGCCTCAGCGTCAGCCCCTTGAGCCCGGGCCGCGCCTTCCGGACCGCGCCCGCCGCCCGCACCAGCCGCCCGTGCTGGACCGGTCCCAGCGCCTCGAGCGCGGCTTCGCGCGTCGCGCGGTGCTTGACCTCGACCGCGGCCAGGACCGAACCGCGCCGGGCCAGGATATCCAGCTCGCCATGCCGCGTCTTCAGCCTGAAACCCAGGATCTGATAGCCCTTCAGCATCAACCAGACCGCCGCCGTCCATTCCGCCGCATGACCCTCGGTGTGGGCCAGACGGCCCTTGCGAGTCCGCCCCTCGCGCCGGTCGGGGACGGTTGGAGTCACTGGCCCGAGAGCTCCAGCGCCCTGCGGTAGACCTGCTTCCTCGGCAAGCCGAGGCTGGCAGCAACCCGCGCCGCCGCCTCTGACACCGACCGGTCGGCCAGTTCGGCGGTCAGGGCCTGATCCAGCGTCGCCTCATCCGGTGCGACCTCCTCGGTGGGGCCGATCACCACCACAATCTCGCCCTTGGGCGACTGGCAGCGTGGATCGACGGCCAACTGGTCCAGCGGGCCGCGGACCCAGGTCTCGTGCAGCTTGGTCAATTCGCGGGCGACCACGGCGTCGCGCGGGCCCAGCACCTCGGCCATATCGGTGAGGGAGGCCGCCAGACGCGGCCCGCTCTCGAACACCACCACCGTCTGGCCGGGCGCCTTCAGACCTTCCAGTGTCGTCCTCCGCGCGCCCGACCTGGCCGGCAGGAAGCCCGCGAACAGCACCCGGTCACTGGGCAGACCTGCACCCGTGAGCGCGGCCAGCAGACTGGACGGGCCCGGCAGGGGAAAGACCGGCAGCCCCGCCTCGATCACCGCCCTGACCACCGCATATCCCGGGTCGCTGACCAGTGGCGTACCCGCATCGGACACCAGCGCTACCACCTGCCCGGCCTCCAGCCGCTGGATCACGCCGGGAATGGCGCGCACGGCGGCATGGTCGTCACAACGTTCAAGCTTGACCCTGAGACCATAGGCGGACAGCAGGCGCGCGCTGACCCGCGTATCCTCGGCCAGCACCAGATCGGCAGCGGCCAGCACATCCAGCGCCCGGAGCGTCATGTCGCGCAGATTGCCGATCGGCGTCGCCACCACATAGAGGCCGGGGTCGACCCGGCGCGGCGGCGGCGCGGTTCCGGACCACAGGCGGGAAGGATCGGTGTCAGTCATTGAAAGACCGTGCCAGCACCCGGCGCGCCCCTCAAGCAAAGATCAGGTCAGCAGGGCTTTCAGAATGGCGTCCAGCACAGGGCGCCCGCGCGCTGTCGCCGCCACCCGCCCGTCGGACAAGGTGAGAAAACCGTCCTCGATGAGGTCCGCCAGCAACCCCTGCTCAGGCGAGAGGTGCAGGCCCGCCAGCACGGCCAGCGGCACACCCTCGACCGTGCGCAGGCCCAGCAGCACCTTTTCCTCGGCCGCCTCGACCGGAGAAAGAACGGTCTTTTCGGCCCAGGGCGTGCCCGTCGTAACCCCGGCGGCATAGTCCGCCACGCCCCGGTGGGCGACGGTCGCCGTGCGCACGCTGTCCAGCGTCAGCCGCCCGTGCGCCCCCGGCCCCAGGCCCAGATAGTCACCGCCCCGCCAGACATGCAGATTGTGGACCGACCGCGCCGCCACGCCGCGTGCGTGGTTCGACACCTCATAGACCTCGAACCCGGCCTGCCCGAGAACCGACTGCGTCGCCTCATAGAGGTCGGCGGCCAGCTCGTCGTCCGGCGGGGTCCAGGTTCCGCGCGCCACAGCCCGGCCGAAAGCGGTGCCGGGCTCGATGGTCAGCTGATAGGGCGAGATGTGCTCGAACCCGCTCTCCAGCGCCCACAGCAACTCCCCGGTCCAGTCGCTCAAGGTCTGGCCGGGCCGGGCATAGATCAGGTCGATGGAGA
>CAYNDG010000116.1:0-5736 GCA_964395805.1 uncultured Brevundimonas sp. | reverse complement strand
TCGGCGATATAGGCCAGCTCCTTCCCGAGGGTCGCCTCGACCCGGGCCGGGACACCCTGCGGATAGCGGACGGGAGCATGGCGGGTGACCAGCGCCTCCAGCCACTGCTGGGGGGTCTGTCCGGGAGGTACCGGCTCATCCGGATATTCATAACGCAGCTGTCCAAGGTCAAAGGTCGACCGCGCCAGCAGGGTCTGTGTCTCAGCAAGGGCGTGCGGGGCATCGCCAAACAGACGAACCATTTCGACCGGCGACTTCAGATGACGCTCTGCATTGGCCAGCAGCCGCCGCCCCGCCTGATCGATCGTGACTCCCTCGCGGATACAGGTCAGCACATCCTGGAGATCCCGCTCGGCCGGGTCGTGGTACAGGACATCATTGGTCGCCAGCAGGGGCGTGCCGGCCCGCTCGGCCAGGGCGGACAGGGCCATCAGTCGCCGGCGGTCGTCGCCCTGACGCGGCATGGTGGCCCCCAGCCAGACGGCACCGGGACGCGCGTCGCCCAGCCGGTCGAGCAGGTCGGGCAGAGGGTCCAGCCGCCGCTCCGGCATGACGACCAGCAGCAGGCCTTCGGGGCTGTTCAGAAGGTCGCCGAGCCCCAGATGACATTCCCCCTTCCTGGCCCGGCGGTTGCCGAGGGTCAGAAGCCGCGTCAGCCGTCCCCACCCTTCCCGGTCCTCGGGATAGGCAACGATGTCAGGCGTGCCGTCGGCAAAGGCGAGTCTGGCCCCGGTCAGGAGACGAAAGGCCCCTGCCCGCGTCCGGACCAGATCGACCCGGGCGGGATCATTCAGCGGATCCTCATGCCAGTGCACCTCTCCCGGGGATCCCCCGTCCCGCAGCTTTTCGGGGGGTGACCAGCCGTCCTCGCGCAACTGGTTCAGGGCACTCCAGGCCCGCACCACCCCGGCCACTGTGTTGCGGTCCGCCAGACCGAGGCCCGTGTATCCCTTCAGAACCGCTGTCAGCACCAGGGTCTTGGGATGAGAGGCTCCCCTGAGAAAGGAGAAGTTGCTGGCCGAAACCGGTTCGGCAAAGGCCGGCGGCGTCATGCGAACAGCCCATGCACGTACCACCGCGGCGGCGGTTCCGCGCCGTAGGTACCGGCACGGAACAACCAGAACCGGTGCCCTTGCTCGTCCTCCACCCGGTAATAGTCGCGGACCCGATGACCGGGCGCGCGCCACCACTCGGTCTCGATGCGTTCGGGACCTTCGGCACTGGTGATGCGATGGGTGGCCCGCCGCCAGATGAACCGTGCAGGCGGACTGTCCGGCGCCAGGGCAATGGCCTCGACCGGCTGGGGCGGGTCGAACAGGTAGAGCGGTCGCAGGGGGAGGATGTCCGGATCCGGCCGGGGCCAGTCCCGGGCGTCGGCCCTGGCCGTCATCGCAGGGGTGAGACGCACAGCCCGTTCCGGCAGGTGCGAGGCCATCGGCTCGGCCCGCAGCACCGCTTCGGGACCCAGCCGGGCACTGAGACGATCCACGAGCGCTTCCAGGGCCTCCGCAAGGTCCGGCCGTCCGTCGAACGTCGCCTGCGTGGGGGCGAGGGTCTGCAGATCTGCAGCTCCCAGACGCAACTGGTCAAAGCCGAAGCCGGGATCCACCGGTCGCGCCAGCGCCGCCAGCCGTTCCCGGAACAGACGCATGACCAGCACCGGGTCACGCACCGGGCGACCGGTATGAAGAACAATCCGGCGAATATCGCCGTCGACGCGGTACAGGCCGAGACTGAAGCGCCGCGCCCCCTGCCCCCGGGTTTCCAGCTGTCCGGCCAGGTCGCCCAGCAGGTCGGCGACAAGGGTGTGGACTCCCTCCAGCTCTGTGACCGGCTCTGCAAGAATCCGGTCCGCGACGACCGGGGGCGGTGGACGCCAGGGCGTGATGCGTGCGTCCCTCCGCCCCATCAGCCGGTCCAGCCGGTCGGGGAAATCCGCGCCGAAACGGGCCGCCAGGGACGCGCGGGGCCGGTCATCGAGGTCCCCCAGGGTTATGAGGCCCGCCCGGCGAACAGCCTGAAGATCGCGCGGGACCAGCCCTGTCGCAGCAACCGGCAGACGGCGGGCCCATTCCCCATCCTGGTCCCGGGGCACGATCCCGCCCGGACCGAACCGGGCCAGCGCCCGGGCCGTCTGTGGCGTGCGGGCCAGCGCCAGACGCGCCTGCAGCCCCATACGCCCGGCCCGGGCCAGAACCGCCTGATGCAGCCCCGCCTCACCCCCGAACAGATGGGCGCAGCCGGTCACATCCAGCATCAGTCCGTGCGGCCGATCCAGGGCTGCCATGGGGGTAAACCGGTCAAAATCTTCCAGCACAGAGTTCAGCAGCCGATCGTCCGCCCCGGGATCGTGGCCCTGGACGTCCAGGTCCGGAACGCGGGCCCGGGCGTCAGCCAGGGTCATGCCGGGTGCAAGCCCCAGAGACAGGGCGACCGGGCAGACGGACGCCAGCCTCAGGGCGCCCCGATCCTTGTCGACCAGCACGACCGGCAGGGCGTCAGGCTGCGCGTGTACGTCCGGGGCGATACGCCTCAACCGATCGGTCGGCAGAAAGGGAAACCAGACCGCCAGATGCCGGCGCAGGGGCAAAGCTCTGCGTTTCACGATCCCACTCCAGCGTCCACTCGCCGGGCGGCGTGCCGGCTCGGCTGCGCAACAGGCGGACACGAAAGGCAGGTCTTCCGGGAGCCTGGGCCGTCAGCGGCGTGGATCGCGCGGCGGTGACGGACCAGCGTGTCTGGGCGGCACTGGGCGCGGGGGCGGCGTTGGCCCGGACCAGAAGGCCCGGCGTGGTTCCCGTCCGGGCCGCCATCATCAGACGCCGGCTCGCCGTCAGGCCATGCACCCTGGACTCGCCCCAACCACTCATGATCACCGCGGCCGCGGCACCACTGCGCAGCACGTCCTCGCCCGCCGCAAGGAGAGCCGCCGCATCGCGCACATGCACCATCAGCAAATACTCGGGATCCAGGCCCCAGGCGGCCAGCCCGGGGCCGTAGGGCTCCCCCAATTCGGATCGTCCCGTCGATTGGAGGATCCAGACAATGGCGCGCCCCGACACCCTTGCCGCCAAGGCCAGACCGAGCCCCAGCGCAAAGCCATGGGCTGCCACAGCCTGCCGCGGCGTCGTGGCCAGTACCTCGTGCAGACTGTCCGGGGACACAAGGTCCGTGAGCTGCCCCCGTCGGATGCCCCGGGGGTCACGGGCCACCGTCCGACGCCCCTGCGGCTCGAGAGCGGCAAGTTGCTGATGCAGGCGGTGGAGTGCGGCCGGTTTCATGTGTTCCCTTTTTGTTCTCCAAAAATGCTTGACCCCATGCAGGAGTCAAGCGGGAACACCAGGGAACCGGATCAGGCGTCGGCTGTCAGACCTCCGCTCACTCCTCGGGGTCGGGGAGCGACTCGCCGATATCGCCTTCATCGAACAGGCGAAACTCGTGCCAGAGGCCGTTGAGAACGCCGAACAGGACAGCGAGGCCGAGGCCAAGGATCCAGGCAAAATACCACATCGTTCAGGCCTTTCGGATCAATAGAGGTCGGGATTGGTCGACAGGGCGGCGGTCGTCGAGCGTCCCCACAGCACCTTGTAGACCCAGGCGGTGTAGAGAAGGACCAGCGGCAGGAAGATGATCGTCACCACCAGCATGATGAACAGGGTCGTGTGGCTGGACGAGGCGTTCCAGACCGTCAGGCTGGAGCCCGGATCGATCGAGCTGGGCAGGATGAAGGGGAACATCGACAGGCCGACGGTCGAGATGATCCCGACGGTCGCCGCCGAGGAGCCGATGAAGGCCACCGGCTCCGACCGACGCCACAGGCCCAGAAGAGCCGCCGCCGTGCCGAGGAAGCCCAGTGCGGGCGCGATCATCATCCAGGGCCAGGTCGCATAGTTGTCCATCCAGGCTCCGCCGGCGGCCTCGACCGTCGAGCGCAGCGGATTGGAGAAACCGTTCGGGTCAACCTCGCTGACGATGCGGAAGCCCAGATCACCGAAGGCCACCCAGGCGCCGCCCGCAGCGAACAGCACCAGGCTGAGCAGGCCCGCGCCCGTACCGATGGCAAAGGCGCGCTTCTGGACGGGTCCGCGTTCGGCCTTGAGGCCCAGCCAGGTGGCACCGTGCAGGACCAGCATGGTCACGGACAAGAGGCCGCACAGCAGGCTGAAGGGGGTGAACAGGCCCAGCAGGTTGCCCTCATAGAAGGAGCGAAGGTCGCTATCGAGGCGGAAGGGCGCACCGATCAACACATTGCCGACGGCCACACCGAACACCAGGGCGGGCACGAAGCCGCCGATGAACAGGCACCAGTCCCAGAAGCTGCGCCACCTGGGCGAGGTCCGCTTGGACCGGTATTTGAAGGCCACGGGCCTGAGGATCAGGGCCGACAGCACCAGGAACATGGCCAGGTAGAAGCCCGAGAAGCTGACCGCATAGACGAACGGCCAGGCGGCGAAGATCGCACCGCCGCCGAGGATGAACCACACCTGGTTGCCCTCCCAGGTAGCGCCGATGGTGTTGATCACCATGCGGCGTTCCTTGTCGTTGCGGGCCACGAAGGGCAGCAGGGCCCCGACGCCCAGGTCAAAGCCGTCGGTCAGGGCAAAGGCGATCAGCAGCACGCCCAGCAGGCCCCACCAGATGACACGGAGGGTGGCGAAATCGAGAGGCAGTTCCATGACGGATCTCCGGGTCTGTCGGGTCAGGCGGTGGCGGGTTCGGTTTCGCCCTCGGGCGATCCGGGTTCGGAGCCGGCGTCTTCATGTCCGGCAAAGGGGCCCTTGCTGATCGTGCGGAGGATCAGGCCGACCTCGACCACGGCCAGGGCACCGTAAAGGACGGTGAAGCCGATAATGGTGCCCCACAGCTGCGGCACGGTCAGGCTGGAGGCGCCGAGGAAGGTCGGCAGGACCCCTTCAACCGCCCAGGGCTGGCGACCAACCTCGGCCACGATCCAGCCCAGCTCGGCCGCGATCCACGGCAGCGGGATGGCCAGCACGGCGAGCCGCAGGAACCACTTCGTTTCGTGCTTGCGCAGGGTGCAGAGGATGAAAGCCGTGGCGAACAGGCCAATCATCAGGAAGCCGATGCCGGCCATGATGCGGAACGACCAGAACATGACCGGCACATTGGGGACGGTCGCCCAGGCGGCGGCCCGGACCTGTTCGGCGGTCGCCTCGCGCGGATCCTGAACGAACCGACGCAGCATCAGGCCATAGCCGAGGTCATTGCGGTGCAGCTCGAAGTCGCCGCGCGCCGTGACATCTTGAGGGTCGGCCTTGATCCGCTCCAGCGCGTCATAGGCCAGCATGCCGGATTCGATGCGGGTCTCGGCCACGGCCACGAGCGGAAGGATGCCCTCGACCTGGCCATCCAGACTGCGGGTCGAGATCAGGCCAAGAACCCAGGGAATCTTGATCTCGTAGTCGGTGTGGTGCGTGGCCATGTTCGGCAGGCCGACGGCTGTCAGGCCGGCGGGGGCCGGTTCGGTCTCCCACATGGCCTCAATGGCGGCCAGCTTCATTTTCTGGTTGTCGGTGAGGGCATAGCCGCTCTCGTCGCCCAGCACGACGACCGACAGGGACGACGCCAGACCAAAGGCGGCGGCGACCGTCATGGACCGCTTGGCGAAGCCGACGTGGCGGCCCTTGAGCAGATACCAGGCCGACACACCCAGCACGAAGACGGCGGCGATGACATAGCCGGCGGAAACCGTGTGGACGAACTTGGCCTGGGCCA
>CAYNDG010000115.1:1940-5775 GCA_964395805.1 uncultured Brevundimonas sp. | reverse complement strand
AGTGCTGGCGACCATGGGCCTCAGCCTGGGCATGGATGTGCCCAACTGGCCGCCGGAAAACATCGAAGACCTGGCCAAGAAGTTCGACGACCAGATCTGAGTTCAACCCCTCCGCCCCCGGCCAGACGGCCGACGGAGCGGTTAGAAGGAAAAGGCCCAGGCCCGCCCAGGAAATGTGCGGGAACCGGGACTGAGTAGGAGAGACCCCGATGCGCCACGGCGCCGCCTATCGCAAGCTTGGTCGCACGACCAGTCACCGCCAGGCCATGTTCGCCAACATGGCGGCCTCGCTGATCAAGCACGAGCAGATCACCACGACCCTGCCCAAGGCCAAGGAGCTTCGCCCCTTTGTCGAGAAGCTGGTGACCCTGGCCAAGAAGGGCGACCTGCACGCCCGTCGTCAGGCCATCAGCCAGGTGCGTGACGTGCCCCAGGTCGGCAAGCTGTTCGAGACCATCGGACCGCGCTATGCCGACCGCAACGGTGGCTATATCCGCATCATGAAGGCCGGCTTCCGTCACGGCGACAACGCCGCCATGGCCGTCATCGAGTTTGTGGATCGCGACACCTCGGCCAAGGGCCAGGATTCGGGTCCGGTGTTCAGCAACGACGACGACGCCGAAGACTAGGACGCCCTCAACGGCCGACGGATTTGAAGGGCGGTGGAGCGATCCACCGCCCTTTGTCTATTCTGCCTCGAGGGTACCGGCGTCCGCCTCTCGCTCGGCCTGCCGCCGCTCGCGGAACATCAGGGAGGCGACCGCCCCGGCCTGGGCATTGGGGTTTCGCTGGTTCATCTCGGCACCATAGAGCGCGTCCAGATAGTCCTGATCCCAGTCGGTCAGGCCGAAGGCGATGTTCGGGTTCTCGAACACATTCAGAATGGTCGGAAATCCGGAAATCGGGGCGTCGGGATCGATCTGGGCGAAGGCGACCATGGCGACATAGTCGGCCAGTTGCCTGAAGCTGAGCCCCTCGGCCTGATCGATGTCGATAATTA
This sequence comes from uncultured Brevundimonas sp., assembly GCA_964395805.1. Lineage (GTDB taxonomy): Bacteria > Pseudomonadota > Alphaproteobacteria > Caulobacterales > Caulobacteraceae > Brevundimonas. The sequence continues at coordinate 4,775 of CAYNDG010000115.1, read as the reverse complement.
CATAGGCGCGCAGTAGCCGGCTGGTGACAGGTGAAGTCAGGCGGCTCCCCCAACTGGGGATCCAGGGGGGGGCCCCACCGGGGAGTTTCACGGCTGGCTGGCCTGTCTCTCTTATGATGGGCATGCTGACGTGCCACCATCGGACGGGGCTGTCACTGGACTGAAACGCCCTCAGTGCCGACGGGCGTCTCGCTGCACCTGAATAGCGCGGCCGGAACGCATTGGGGCTGCGCTGAACAAGGGCAGTCGCCAGGGCAGGCGCGTCGTCGGTGGCGATGATCAGGACGTTGGGGCTGCATCCCGGCTCGCCCACGGTCAGGTTCAGATCAAGCGCAACTTCAGAGATCCGGTCGGCCATGGCCTGACCGACATCCCCGCGCAGATTGACCACGCCGACGCAGATGCCCCAGCGCTCATCCCAGCGGGCCGGGCCCCAGCCGGTCGCCGGGGCCGTGACGCTGTCGACGAAAGTCTCGACCTGCTCGCGCAGGGGCATGCCCAGAACGACGATGTCCTCGACCGTCGTCTCGGCTTCTGCTGGTGTCTGCTGGGCGCCGGCCGCAGTCGGGATGAGACCGATTCCGACGGCCAGAGCGAGCAAGAGAGTCCTGGTCGTCATCCCGTACCTCCGCGGGTAATTACTCGGAGGCAGCATCCTCCAGTTCGGTGTCCATGTCATCCTCAACCCGACGGCGCTCGCGGAACATCAGGGCGGCCACTGCGCCCGACTGGGCGTTGGGGCTGCGCTGGTTCAACTCGGCACCATACAGCGAGCCCAGGTAGGCCTCATCCCAGTCGGTCAGGCCGACGGCGATGTACGGGTTGTCGAAGACATTGAGAATGGTCGGAAAACCGCTGAGGTCGGCGTCGGGGTCGATCTGGGCGAAGGCGACCATGGCGACATAGTCGGCCAGCTGCCGGAAGGTGACGCCTTCTGCCTGGTCGATGTCGATGATCACATAGGCGCGCCGAAGATCGTTCTGGATCAGGGTTGTCAGGCGGCTGGCAGCGGCACGGCTTTGCGGCGCCGGATAGCCGGGGATCCGGACCGCGACCCCCCCGGTCTCGCTGTTGATCGGCAGGCTGACATGCCACCAGCGCACCGGGGCGTCGGACTCGACGAAACGCCTCAGCTGCAGGCGGGAGCGGGAGGAGCCGGATAAGGGCGGGCGAAAGGCGTTGGGGCTGCGCTCGACCAGTGCTGCCGTCAATGTCGGTGCGTCATCGGTGGCAATGATCAGCACATTGGGGCTGCAGCCCGGCTCACCCACTGGCAGGCCGAGGTCGACCGCGACCTGCGACACACGGTCCGCCATGGCCTGGGCCGCCTCACGCTGCAGATTGACCACGCCGACACAGATTCCCGAACGCGCGCTCCACCGTGCCGGACCGCGCCCGTGGGGTGGTGCGACCACGGTGTCGGCAAAGGTCTCGACCTGCTCGCGCAGGGGCGTTCCGAGGACAACGATGTCCTCGACCCGGGTCTCGGGCGTTTCCTGTGCCCACGTGAGGCCTGGCGCCGCGAGCGCCAGGGCGAACAGAGCGCCGGCTGTCGACCCTGATCTCATGGCCTACTCCTTCGACAGATCCTGCCGGTTGAACCAGGCGATGGCACCGGCGGCGGGCAAGAGGGTCCAGAGGGCGATGCTGATCCACGCCCTCACGGGCACATGGTCGGCCACAGCCGCCGCGGCCTCGCCGCCCCGCACCAGATCTTTCACGGCATCGATGGCCCCGCCGGGATTGATCAGGATCGACAGCCAGCTGTCGGGCATGAAGCCCATGGGCGGCAACACCTGCATCGGCAGGAAGAACTGGGCGATGGCCAGCACCAGCGGCACGAACAGGGCGACCAGCAACGAGCGCGTCATGACCGCGGCCAGCAGGCCCAGCATGGTGAACTGCAGGATCCGCAGCAGCGACAGGGCCGCCAGCAGGAAGAATTGGCCCACATCCCCCGCGTCCAGGGTGAAGGTCAGCCCCCGGTCGAACACGGCGGCCTGGATCAGGTCGCTGAGGGTGCCCGAGATCAGCATGACCAGCATGGCGACCAGAGACAGCCCCGTGACGACGGCCAGCTTGCCCAGCAGCAGGTTCGGCCGGGTGTTGCGCGCACTGATCAGGCGCCAGGTTTCCCAGCGATAGTCCCCGGCGTAGACGGTGGCCGCCCCGATCAGGATGAACAGCAGCACGAGGGCGTTGGACAGATTGCCGGCGTTGGCGACCATGGCCTGGCCCAGATCCAGCGGGGTCGTCACCATCATCTGCTTCAATTCCGGCGGGGCCCCGGGATCAGCGGCCAGCTTGGCAGCAGTGGCGTTGATCACGACGCTGCTGATGGCGCCCATGATGAGCAACAGGATCGGGGCGAAGAAGACGCTCCAGAACCAGGTCGTACGGCTTTTGGACAGGCGGAAGGCCTCCGCGCGGATGGCATCAGCCCACATGGTCATGCTCCGGCGTCTGGATGGAACCCGTCTCGGTGAAGAATACGCTCTCGAGGTCGGTGCCGACCCAACGTGCCTCGTCGATGTCGATGCCCTGTTCGACCAGGGCGCGGATCAGGGCCGGGCCCTCGGCGCGGGGAACATTGGCGAGAAGGGCCGTGCCGTCCGCCGTGGCGCGATCGCCCAGGAATGTGATCGCCTTGTCCAGGGGGGTCAGCGACAGCCGCAGACGTTCGCCCGTGGTGGTCAGCTCCGACACCGTGCCCTCGCGGACCAGCTTGCCCTTGTTCATGATGGCCACGCGGTCGCAGACGCGCTGAACCTCCAGCAACTGGTGGCTGGCCAGCACGACGGTCAGGCCGTCGTCATGCGCCAGACTGCGGATCAG
>CAYNDG010000115.1:0-1930 GCA_964395805.1 uncultured Brevundimonas sp. | reverse complement strand
CATCTCCTGGATACCGGGCGGATCCATGCCGCTGGTCGGCTCATCCAGAATGATCAGTTCGGGCTCGGTGATCAGGGCGGCGGCGACGCCGAGGCGCTGCAGCATGCCGACCGAAAAGCCCCGCACCCGGCGGTCGGCGGCTTCGGTCAGGCCTACACGCTCCAGCCAGCGATCGGTGCGTGTCGTGTCGGACGTCAGGCCGTGGGCCAGCGACAGCCAGGTCAGCACCTGACGCGCGGTCATGTAGGGAGGATAGCGCGGGGTCTCGATCATCGAGCCCATGCGCCGCATGGCCCTGGGGTCGCGTATGGCCCCGCCCATGACGGTGGCCTCGCCCTCGGTGGGCGCGATCAGACCCAGCAGAATGCGGAACAGGGTGGACTTGCCGGCCCCGTTCGGTCCCAGCACGCCATAGACGCCGCCCTTGGGGATGGTCAGGCTGAGACCATCCAGGGCACGCACTGTGCCATAGGTCTTGGTGAGATTGCGGGTTTCGATGACTGCGCTCATGGCACGACCTTGGCGAGAGGGGGACGATGCGACAAGCCGTCTTATGGCCGTCGCGCATTAACGATAGGCAATGTCCGCACCCGCCGGAGACCGTCATGACCCACCGCCTGATCGCCTGCCTTGTCGCCTTGATGCTGCCGGGAGCCGGCAACGCCCTGGCCCAGGACCGGCCCGTCATCCTGATCGGCATTGACGGGTTCCGTGCCGACTATCTGCAGCGCGGGGTCACGCCGACCCTGTCGCGGCTGGCGGAGGAGGGGGCTACGGCGCCGGACGGCATGCGTCCGTCGTTCCCGTCGGTGACCTTTCCCAACTTCTACACCCTGGTGACGGGGCTGCATCCGGATCACCACGGGCTGATCAACAATACCATGCAGGACCCCGAGCTGCCCGGCCGTACCTTCTCGCTCGGCAATCGGGCCGAGGTGATGGACGGGGTCTGGTACGCGGAGGGCGAGCCGATCTGGGTTGCGGCGGAAAACGCCGGCATCCGCTCCGCCACCATGTTCTGGCCGGGATCCGAGGCCGCCATTCGCGGTGTGCGCCCCAGCTACTGGATACCGTTCGAACAGTCGGTGCCCGGCAATGCGCGGGTCAATATTGTGCTGGGCTGGATGACTCTGCCGCCCGAGGAGCGGCCCGGACTGGTCACGCTCTATTTCGATGTCGTCGATACGGCCGGGCACCGGTTCGGCCCCGACTCGGTTGAGGTGAATGAGGCCGCAGCCCAGGTCGATGCCGCCGTGGCGCTGCTGCTGGAAGGCCTGGCGGCCCGCGGGATCGAGGCGGATCTGGTGATCGTGGCCGACCACGGGATGGCCGCCATCGACGGCTCGCGGATTGTCTATCTGGACGACGTGGTCGATCCGGCCGCGATCCGTACCTTTGCCCTCGGCCCTGTGGCGACGCTCGATCCGGTGCCGGGACGCGAGGCCGAGGTTGCGGCGGCACTGACCGCCAGCATCCCCCATATGACCTGTGCGCCCAAGGGGGAGCTTCCGGAACGGCTGGCGTTTGGCACCCACCGCAGGATTCCCGCCATCGTCTGCCTGGCCGAGACCGGCTGGTACATCGGCACGCGCGAGCGGACCGATCCGGAACGGGTCCGGGGGGGCGCACACGGTTACGACCCTGACGACCCGGCCATGCGCGCCCTGTTCATCGCCTGGGGTCCCTCGTTTACCGCTGGCGAGACCGTCACCGGAATGGAAAGCGTCGATGTCCAGCCCCTGCTGGCGCGGATGCTGGGGCTGATCGTCCCGGTCGGTGACGGTCGCCGGGTTGGGCTGACCCTGTCCGCCACCGCGGAGCCGTAGGCGCGTCCTCCCGAGTCCTGAGGCATCGACGCGAGAGTTTTTCCCGGGTGTCTGCCATCAAGCGGTCGAAATGACCGGGCGGAATAGGCAGTCACTCAGTTCGA
>CAYNDG010000114.1:0-5829 GCA_964395805.1 uncultured Brevundimonas sp. | reverse complement strand
TCGGCCCGTTCCTTGGGATCGGCCAGCAGCTCAGCCTCCAGCCGCTGGTCCTCGGCTTCGGTGGCGCCGCGCGCGCGGGTGCCCGCCAGCGGCCGGATGGTGACGCCGCCGTCCTTCAGCCGCACCAGGATCTCGGGGCTGGAGCCCGCCATCTGGAAGCTGCCGAAGTTCAGATAGAACAGATAGGGCGAAGGGTTCTGGCGCCGCAGGGAGCGGTAGAAGGCGAACGGATCGCGCGTCCACTCCGCCGACAGACGGTGGCTCAGCACCACCTGGAAGATGTCGCCGGCCTCGATATAGCGCTTGGCCCGGTCGACCATGGCGGCATAGGCGGGGCCGTCGACGCGAGCGTGAAATGCGGGCGTCGGCAGGGGCGTGGCGCGCGGCCGCGACAGGCCCTGATCCAGCCGGGCCTCGAAATCGTCCAGCCGGGCCATGGCCTGCGACAGCGCCTGATCCGCCGGGGTCTGGCCGTCGGGATAGGCCGCCGCGACCAGCACGATCTCGTGGCTGACGGAATCGAAAATGGCCACCAGCGACGGACGCGCCAGCACGGCATCGGGCAGGTTCAGGGGGTCGGGATTGGCCTCGCCCAGCGGCTCCAGCAGGCGCACCATGTCATAGCCGAACGCGCCAAACAGGCCGGCGGCCATGGGGGGAAGGTCTTTCGGCAGATCAAAGCGGCTGGCGGCCATCAGACGCCGCAGCGAGGCCAGGGCTCCGTCCGGTTCCTCAACAAAACGATCCGCCGCAAGGTCCGCGCCCCGCGAAAGGGCGGCCTGTCCGTCGCGGCAGCGCCAGACGACGTCAGGATCGAGGGTCAGGATCGAGTAGCGGCCCTTGACGGCGCCACCCTCGACCGACTCCAGCAGAAAGGCATAGGGACGGCGCTGGCCCACCTTGAGCCAGGCAGACACAGGGGTTTCCAGGTCGTCGATGCGACGGCGGACGACGACCTGGGGGGTACCTGCGGACCAGGCCCGGGCGAAGGCTTCCGGATCGACCGGCGAACGCGCGTCGATCATCGAGGTGCGGCGGGGGCTCCGGCCGGAGCGGGGGCCTGCTCGGGCAGACCCAGAGCCTGGCGGGCGGCCGCGACATCGTAGCTGGCGCCCGACCGGGCCTGGACCCAGCGGATGGCGCTGTCCCCCATGCCCGACGTCACGTCCTGGGTAATCCGGGGCCGGACCCGCTCGGCGATCGGCGCGACCATCGCCGCGTCCGACGCCCTGATATCGTCCACAACGCCCACGGCGAAGGCCGTCTGGCTGGCGGGCTGCACGAAGACCTGGCCCTTGGCCTGACCGAACAGACCCTGCAGAACGCCCGGGCCGATCGCCTCGGCGGTCTCCTGGTCCTGCAGCATTCCGTCCCGCGACATCAGGGTGGCTCCGACCGAACGGGCGACCTCGGCGATGTCTTCACCCGCGCGCACCCGGGCGGCCAGTTCCTCGGCCTTGGCCCGCAGCAGGCGGCTGTTTTCCCGCGCTGTCCACTCGCGCACCAGAATGTCGCGGACGTCGTCGAGCGGCGGCATGGCCGCAGGGCGGATCTCGTCGAGGCGCAGCACGAAATACTGGCCCTGGCCGGCGTCAACGACGTCGCTGACGCCGCCCTGGGGCAGACGCCATGCGGTCTGGAAAATCTGGGGCGGCGCGTTGATCTGGCTGCCGTCGGCACGGAAGCCCTGTTCCGTGAACGCCGGCAGGGTGATGATGCGGGCTCCCACCTCCTCGACGGCCTGCTCCAGCGTCTTACCGGAGTTGCGAGCCGCTTCGTAGCGTTCGACGCGCTCGAATTCGGCGCCCCGATCTGCCTCGGCCCGCAGTTCACGGACAATGGCTTCGCGCACGCCCTCGAGGGTCGCGGGCTGGCCCGGCTGGATCGCCGTCACCCGGACAACGGCAAAGCCGACGCGGGCCTGGACGGGATCTGACACGCCCGGCTGGGCGAGACCGAACACCGCAGCACCCACGGCCGGATCGGGAACGGCGCTGCGCGGCGTCTCGGCATAGGGGGTCGGCTCGACGCCGGGGTTCTCGCCGGCCCTCAGGGCCGAGGCGATTCGCTGGGCCGCTTCCGCATTGGCCGCAGGATACACAGCAAAGGTCCGGCGTTCCGGGATCGACAGGGAGTCCTTGCGGAACTCGAACCGCTCCTGAATGGCTGCCTCGCTGATCTCGGTAACCTGTCCGGGAGGATTGTCGAACAGGACGACGGAGGCAACGCGGGTCTCGGGACGACGCAGCTGGGCCTCGTTCTCGCCCATGAAGGCCGTCAGCTGGGCGTCCGTCGGGGCGGCGGCGGTGCCCGCCATCTCCTGGGTGACGGCGAACCAGCGTCCGTCGCGGCGCTCAAGGGCACCGTTGGCGATCACGGCACCGTAGATGCGCGGGACGCGAGCGCCGGCGAACAGGGCAGCGGCGAAATGGTTCTGGGCATACTGGTCCCGGAAGTCCTGCTCCAGCATCGCCGGCGTCAGGTTCTCGGCGGCCAGCACACTACGGTAGGCTTCCTCGTCGAACTGGCCCGTGATCTGGTTGAAGAAGGCCGGGGCCTGGCGAATCTGCTTGAGGATCAGCTCCTTGCCGGGGCGGATCCCGACGCGCCAGGACCAGTCCAGAAAGGCCAGGCGCTGGGTCTGGCTTTCCAGATACTGGACATGGACATTGGCGCCGACCAGGTCCTCGACGGTCACCGGCTGGCCGCTCTGTTCCTGGTAGTTCTCGCGGACACGATCAAAGTCACTGCGGAACTGGGCCTGGTCGAGACTGCGGTCTCCGGCCTTGATGACATGGCGCGGCCCGAGGGAGGCGAAGATGTCCGCCTGTGTCCCGACAACGACGAAGCTGATCGCGACCAGACCGACGATGGCAAGCGCCCACGGCGATTTGGCGAAGTTGCGGAAGTGGCTGATCATGACAAACCCTGGGCAGTGCGCTGGTGCCCGCGAGCGGGCCTTAACGGCGTATAGGGGCACCGCCCCCCTTGCGGCAAGACACAGGCTTGGCGCTTCGCCCGTCTCCCCCTAAACCGTGACCATGGAAACGCCCGTGAAACTGATTGTCGGCAATTGGAAGATGAACGGTCTGGCCTCTGCCCTTGAGCAGGCCAGCGCCTTGCGCAGCGCCCTGGAAGCGCAGCCGGTCCATGCCCGTGTCGGCCTGTGTCCCCCTGCAACCCTGATTGCCCGCATGGCGGATGTGCTGGGTGCGGGCCCGGTCGAACTGGGCGGGCAGGATTGCCACGCCGAGGATGTCGGAGCCTTTACGGGCTCGATCGCCGCTCCGATGCTGGCTGACGCCGGGGCGCGGCTGGTTATTCTCGGACACTCCGAGCGCCGCGAGGGTTTCGGAGAGACGGACGCCGACGTCGCGGCCAAGGTCGAGGCGGCGCTTCGTGCCGGGCTGGAGCCGATCATCTGCGTCGGCGAATCGCTCGCCACGCGTGAAGCGGGGGATGCGGTAGCTTTTGTCACCGGCCAGGTCCGGGCATCGCTGCCCGATACACTGAAGGATCGGCCCTTTGCCGTGGCCTATGAACCGATCTGGGCGATCGGGACCGGCCTGACCCCCACCCTCGACCAGATAGGCGAGGTTCACGCCGCAATTCGCGCCGCGCTGGTCGAGCGGCTCGGGCAAGGCGCGCGACGGGCCCCAATCCTCTATGGTGGCTCGATGAAGCCGGACAATGCGGCGGACATCCTGTCGGTGCCCGATGTCGGGGGCGGGCTCGTGGGCGGGGCTTCGCTCAAGGCCGATGACTTCATCCGGATCATCCGGGCCGGCTGACCGCCCGGTCGGGTTTGCGCCCTGCCGACAAGAATGATAGAGCCCGCCGCTTGATCGGCGCAGCCCCGCGCCACACATATATGCGGCCATGCTCCAGACCATTCTCCTCGTTGCCATCATTCTCGTGTCGCTCGCCATGACGGCGCTGGTCCTGCTCCAGCGGTCCGAAGGCGGGGCTCTCGGCATGGGCGGCGGGCCGTCGGGATTCATGACCGCCCGCGGGGCCGGTAACCTCCTGACCAAATCGACGTGGATCATGGCGGCGCTGTTCTTCATCCTCGCCATCAGCCTCACGGTGGCCGGTAATGTGTCGCGGAGCTCGACGTCTGTTGTTGATCCGGACGCCGTGGGGGCGCTTGTCCGCCCGGCCGCACCGGCTGGCGGGAGTGACGAGGCGGGCGCAGCCCCGGCCCCGACGACCACGCCCGAGGCGGCCCCGGCTCCGACGCTGGATGACCTGGACTCGATCGTCGGCTCCGAGCCCGCCCGGTAACCCTTCCTGCGGCTTTCAACAGGCGATTGCCTCTCGCGGGAGGAACGCCCCTGTGCGCGCCGCGAATCGACGCTAAGGTGACCCCCCATGGCCCGTTATGTGTTCATCACTGGCGGCGTGGTTTCCTCATTGGGAAAAGGCCTCGCCTCCGCCGCCCTTGGTGCGCTGTTGCAGGCGCGTGGCTACAGCGTGCGGCTGCGCAAGCTCGACCCCTATCTGAACGTCGACCCGGGCACGATGAGCCCGTACCAGCACGGCGAGGTGTTCGTCACCGATGACGGGGCCGAGACCGATCTCGACCTCGGCCACTATGAGCGGTTCACCGGCGTGTCGGCGGCGAAGTCCGACAACATCACCACCGGCCGCATCTATTCGACCATCCTCGAGAAGGAGCGGCGCGGCGACTATCTGGGCGCGACGGTGCAGGTGATCCCGCACGTCACCGACCAGATCAAACAGTTCTGCCGCTCGCCCGCCCTGACCGACGACGGCGAGGAGGTCGACTTCGTCCTCGTCGAGATCGGGGGGACCGTCGGCGACATCGAGGGCCTGCCCTTCTTCGAGGCCATTCGCCAGCTGGGTCAGGACCTGCCGCGCGGCCAGTCGTGCTTTGTGCACCTGACGCTGCTGCCCTTCATCAAGACCGCCGGCGAGATGAAGACCAAGCCGACCCAGCACTCGGTCAAGGAGCTGCGCTCGATCGGCATCCAGCCTGACATCCTGCTGTGCCGCAGCGAGTATCCGATCCCCGCCGACGAAAAGCGCAAGATCGGCCAGTTCTGCAACGTGCGCCCGTCGGGTGTCATCCAGGCGATGGACTCGGCCGACATCTATGCCGTGCCGCTGGACTATCACCACGAGGGTCTGGACGCCGAGGTTCTGGCGCACTTCGGCCTCACCGACGCGCCGGCTCCCGACCTGTCGGGCTGGCAGGAGATCGTGCGCCGCCGCCTGCACCCGGACGGCGAGGTCACCGTGGCCGTCGTCGGCAAGTACACGGTGCTCAAGGACGCCTACAAATCGCTGATCGAGGCCCTGCACCACGGGGGCGTGGCGAACAACGTCAAGGTCAACATCGACTGGGTCGAGTCGCAGACGTTTGAGGGCGACCGCGAGGCCTGCGACGCGCGCCTGCAGGGGGCCCATGCCATCCTCGTGCCGGGTGGCTTCGGCGCACGCGGGGCCGAGGGCAAGATCCAGGCGGCCCGTTTCGCCCGTGAGCGCAACATCCCCTATTTCGGCATCTGCTTCGGCATGCAGATGGCGGTGATCGAGGCGGCGCGCCATCTGGCGGGATTCCCCAAGGCCTCCTCGACCGAGTTCGGTCCGGCGGAAGAGCCGGTCGTCGGACTGATGACCGAATGGACCGTGGGCAACCAGCGGGTACTGCGTCAGGCCGACGGCGACCTCGGCGGCACCATGCGACTGGGCGCCTATGATTCGACACTCAAGGCCGGGTCCCGTATCGCAGAGATCTACGGCACAACCGAGATCAGCGAGCGGCACCGCCACCGCTATGAAGTCAACATCAACTACCGCGAGGCG
>CAYNDG010000113.1:0-5888 GCA_964395805.1 uncultured Brevundimonas sp. | reverse complement strand
CCTGCCGCACTGTCCCACCGTCGAGCGGGTGGTGGTCATGACCGACCAGTGGAACATGCCGGCGACCAAACTGCCCCGCGCCGAATGCTATGAGCAGCTGCTCGAGGAATCCTCCGAGGACATCGAGTGGGGCGGCTTCGACGAACAGACCGCCTGCGGTCTGTGCTACACCTCGGGCACGACGGGGAACCCCAAGGGCGTGCTGTATTCGCACCGCTCCAACTTCCTGCACACCCTGGTCACACTTCAGGCCACCATCATGGGGGCCACGCCGGACGAGGTGATCCTGCCGGTGGTGCCCATGTTCCACGCCAATGCCTGGGGCATTGCCTTCTCGGGTCCTGCGGCCGGTTCCAAGCTGGTCATGCCCGGCGCCCAGATGGACGGCGCCTCCATTTACGAACTGCTCGAGTCCGAAAAGGTTACCTTCTCGGCCGCCGTTCCGACGGTGTGGCAGGGCCTGCTGGCCTATATGCGGGAGAATTCGCTGAAGCTGTCGACGGTCAAGAAGGTGCTGATCGGGGGCTCCGCCGTGCCCGAAAGCCTGATCCGGGCCTTCAACGACGAGTTCGGGGTCGAGGTCTTCCAGGGCTGGGGCATGACCGAGACCTCGCCGGTCGGCACCCTGTCGCGCCTGACGCCGGAACTGTCCGCCCTGCCGTACGACGAGCAGATGAAGTGGCGCATCAAACAGGGCATGCCGCCGCTGGGCGTGGAGCTGAAGCTCAAGAACTACGCCGGTCAGGAGATGCCGCACGACGGCAAGACCTATGGCCGTCTGATGGTTCGCGGCCCGACCATCGCCGGGGGCTATTTCAAGGATGAAGGCGGCAAGATCCTCGACAATGAGGGTTTCTTCGACACCGGCGACGTCTCGACCATCGACAGCTACGGCTTCATGCAGATCACCGACCGCGCCAAGGATGTGATCAAGTCGGGCGGGGAGTGGATCAGTTCGATCGACATCGAGAACATCTCGGTCGGCCACCCCAAGGTCGAGCTGGCCGCAGTGATCGGCGCCGCCCATCCCAAGTGGGACGAGCGCCCGGTGCTGGTCATCAAGCTCAAGTCCGGCGAGAGCCAGGACAAGCAGGAACATCTCGACTTCCTGCAGGGCAAGATCGCCAAATGGTGGATGCCGGACGATGTGGTGTTCGTCGACGACATCCCGCTGGGCGCCACCGGCAAGATCGACAAGAAGCTCGTGCGTGAGCGGATGAAGGACTACGTCCTGCCGACGGCGAAGGGCTGATCCGATGGCGCGGCGGGGCTTCGGCGGCTGGGTGACTCTGGCATTGGTCGCCGGGGTGCTGTCGGCGCCGCTGGTTGTGTTTGTCGGGCTGTTCGGTCTCCGGTTCGGCTGGTGGGACCTCGAGGTGGCGCTCGACCTGCTGAGCGTCACCGTCACGCCGTGGCTGCTGGGTCTGGGTGCGATCTGCGCCCTGATGCTGCTCTGGAGAGGGCGGCGGACCGGAGCTGCCGGTTGGCTGACGGGGGTGGCATCAGTGGTCGTCGTGGCCGGCGGGCTCGCCCTCTATGCCGGCCAGGCCCTGAGACAGTCTCCCGATCCCGCCTCGCCGCTGGATGTCAGCACAAGCCCGGGCGAGCCCCCGGGCTTTTCGGCGCGGCTGAGTGGTTTCCATTCGGGACCTGCCGATGCCGCCTGCCCGGGTGTGGCCTCGCTGCCGACCCAGATCCGGGCCGAGGATGCGAGCGAGGCCTTGCGCCGCGCGGGTTTCACGCCCGTGCCGTCATCGCTGTTCCGGGTCGAGGGCACCCATGAGGGGATGTGGTTCCTGCTCCGGCACGACGCCACCATCCGTATTCGTCCGGGCCAGACTGACATACGGGTTGCGGCACGTAACAAGCGGTCCAATGGCGGCGAGACCTGCCGCCTCCTCGCCCGGGTCGTCGCGGAGCTTCAGCCGCGCAGCTGATAGACGGTGGTGGCCGACGGCGCCTCTGACGCCATGACGTCGCCGCGTCGCTCCAGCCGGATCAGATGCGCCAGCAACGACTGGGCCGCCGCCGGCCACAGGCGTTCGTCGACAGCGGCATAGAGGGCCGGCACCATCTCCCGCGCGGAGGAGGGCCCCCTTTTCAGCACCTCCAGCACCTGGCCGTCCCGGCCCAGCCGATGGGCCTTCAGCGCAGTGAGGAAGGGCAGGGGGTCGGTCACCGGCCCGCCATGCGTCGGCCACAGGGTGTCGAACCCCGCCGCCATCACCCGGTCCAGACTGTCGATATAGGCATCCATGTCGCCCTCGGGCGGCGAGACCACGCTGGTCGACCAGCCCATCACATGATCCCCACTGAACAGGGCATTCTCTTCCACCAGGGCAAAGGCCAGGTGCTCGGGCGCATGACCGGGGGTGGCCACGACCTCCAGCGTCCAGCCGTCGCCGATGACGCGATCGCCGTCCCCCAGGTCCTGATCCGTGGACAGGACCGGATGCCCCAGAACCGGCGCGCCCACGGCCTCGGCAAAGGGCCGGGCCAGCGGCAGGTGGTCGGCATGGCCATGGGTGACCAGCACATGGCTGACTCTTTGGCCCGCGACGGCGTCCAGCAAGGCGGAGAGATGGGCGCTGTCCGCCGGACCGGGATCGATGACCGCGACAGAGTCACCCTCGCCGATCAGAAACGTGCCCGTTCCCGCAAAGGTGAACGGTCCGGGGTTGTGCGCCAGCACCCGCCGGATGCGCGGCGTCAGGCGCTCGGTCTGTCCGTACAGGGGCGTGAAGCCGCGAACGAAGGGGATGGGCGGGGGCGTCACGAGGGCTGGCCCCGGAACTGGCCCCGGAACTGGCCCCGGAACTGGCCCGGGCCTTGCGTTAAGGGCTCGTAAACCCTCTGTGGAGTGCGCGTCATGGCCCGATCCCTGGCTCTGGATGTATCAAACCGGCTCCTGCCGGTGGCGATGGCCTTCCTGTGTATCATGGCGAGCCAGCTGATGGTGGCCTCCTGCACACCCGAGCCCGTGCCCTACGCCAGCCGCGTGGCGATCAGCCGATAGAACGACTCACGTTGTGGCGCGCCCGGCGGGCGTCGGGGGTCGTCGTGGGGCGGGCGAATACGGGTTTCCCGGATCGGGATGACAGGGGTCGATCCGGCCTGGTCAGGCGGGCCGCGTTAACATCCTGTATTACAAGGGGATAATGCCACTGTGGCTAGATTGCGACAACGTCACGACGATTGGGTTACCGCTCTGTAATTATCGTGCGGGCGGCAAGTAGCAGGTTTAAGCTGGTCGACATTCTGTGTGCATTGGGGCGCATGGATAATGGTTGTCGAGGCAAGGGGGACCCACGGGAACTTCGTCTCGGCCACAGGAGGACCTAAGCTTGAAAACCCAGACCATTCGCCAACGCTTGCTGCACTCGACCATGATCGGCGGTACCGCCCTCATGGCGCTTGTGGCGGCTCCGGCCGTCGGCCTGCTGGCTCCCAGCACCGCCATGGCCCAGGACCTGGTGCAGGGCGCTGTCTCCGGCACCGTCGAAACGCAGTCGCAAACCCCGGTGGCCGGCGCCACCGTGACGCTGCAGTCGGTGTCGCAGGGCTTCACCCGCACCTACACCACCGATGCCTCGGGCTCGTTCCGCGCCATCGCCCTGCCGCAGGGCCGCTACACGGCCACCATCACGGCGCCCGGCTTTGCGACCCTGTCCGACACCATCTCGGTCGGTTCGGGCGGCACGACCTCGGTCGTCTTCACCGTCGGCAGCGCCTCGGGCGCCTCGACCGTGGATGACATCGTCGTCGTCGGCGTGCGTCAGGCTGTGTCCGAGTTCGACGCCACCACCACCGGCCTGACCGTCAACGTCGAGGAGCTGTCGCGCAACGTGCCGATCGCCCGTGACGCCGGCGCCGTGGCCCTGCTGGCCCCGGGCGTGACGGCCTCGGACAACGCCTTCGGTGGCATTCCCACCATCGGTGGTGCCTCGGCGGGTGAGAACACCTACTTCATCAACGGTCTGAACATCACGAAATTCCGTGACTTCACGGGCTCATCGACCGTTCCGTTCGAATTCTACCAGACGCTTGAGACCAAGACCGGCGGCTATTCGTCGGAATTCGGTCGCGGGACCGGCGGCGTGCTCAACGGCACGACCAAGTCGGGCGGCAATGAGTGGGAATTCGGCATCACCGCCTATTGGGAACCCGATGCCCTGCGTTCGGACGCGCCGGATACCTATCTGGCCCAGAACCGTTTTGATGAAGCTGAAACCTCGGACATCATCTTCGATTTCGGTGGCCCGATCATCCGCGATCGTCTGTTCATCTTCGGTCTGGTCAACTTCCGCGATCGCGAATTCATCAACATCGGTCGCTCGACCACCGATCCCGACTTCGGCGCGGGCGCCAACGGCACCCGGGTGACCTCGGATGACCCGTTCTACGGCGCCAAGATCGACTATCTGATCAATGACGATCACCGCGTCGAGTTCACCTACTTCTCGGACGAGCAAACCCAGGAAACCAGAAACATCTTCGTCGATGCCAATGGTAACTATGTGGGAGAGTTCACGCCCTCGACCTTCGAGTTCGGCGGGTCGAACTGGATTGCCCGCTACACCGGCATCTGGACCGACTGGCTGACGACCTCGATCGCCTATGGTGTCAACGAGTATAACGAAACCAACAGTTCGCCGGGCGACGCCGGGGCCCTGATCACCGACCAGCTGCCGGGCTTCCCGCGGCGCGGTATCTGGGGTGTTGGCCAGCCCTCGGTCAACGAGGATCAGCGCACCGTGCTGCGCGCCGATGTCGACATCTATGCCGACTTCTTCGGTTCGCACCACTTCCGCTTCGGTATCGACCAGGAGAAGCTGGAGTCCTATCAGGAGCTGAACTACTCCGGTCAGGGCTACAACTACTGCCGTCCGGGCGGCCCGATCTCGACCGTCGTCAACTGTACGGGCGATGTCACGGGCGGCCTCTGGTACCGCTACCAGACCCTGGTGGGCGGCCAGCCGACGCGCGTCCGCATCCGCGCCTACAACAACGACGGTGGCTGGACCTCGACCCAGAACGCCTACTATCTGCAGGACTCCTGGCGGGTTACGGATCAGCTGACGCTGAACCTCGGCATCCGGAATGAAGGCTTCGAGAACGAGAACATCGCCGGCGTAGCCTTCGTGGACCTCCAGAATCAGTGGGCTCCGCGTCTCGGCTTCACCTATGACGTCACGGGCGACCGTACGTCCAAGCTGTTCGGTTTCTACGGCCGCTACTTCCTGCCGGTCGCCGTGAACACCAACCAGCGTCTGGCCGGTGCCGAATTCTTCATCCAGGACGTCTGGACGCTGGACCGCACCACCTGCGCCGCCGGCATTGACGCCAACTGTGATGGTATCAACGACACCACGGACGAGCCGATCCTCGGCACCTTCCTGGGTGGCAGCAACTTCGCTGATGGTTCGGTGCGTCCGATCTCGACCCAGGTCGACAAGGAAATCGACCCGATGTACGTGGACGAGTTCATCCTCGGCTACGAGCGGCAGCTGTGGGACGGCTGGACCCTGGGTGTCAAAGGCAGCTATCGCGAGCTGGGCACCGCCATCGACGACGTCGCCATCGACGCCGCCGTTCTGGACTATTGCGACAACGTCGCGACGGACCTGACCTACACCCAGTGCTATTCGGTGTGGTACGGCTTCCACCAGTACGTCCTGACCAACCCGGGCCAGGATATGGTCATCACCCTGTCGGGTGCGGACCTGTCGCGCGCCACCGGCGGTGTGATCACCACGGATCGTGAGATCACCCTGACGGCGGACCAGCTGAACTATCCGGTGCCCGAGCGGACCTACAAGGCCGTCGAGATCTCGATGGAGAAGTCCTTCGATGGTGTCTGGGGTGCCCGGTTCAGCTACGTCTGGTCG
>CAYNDG010000112.1:0-5902 GCA_964395805.1 uncultured Brevundimonas sp. | reverse complement strand
ACTTCAAGGCCCTGTTCGAGGCCCTGTTCGATGGCGGTCAGGCCGAGCTCAAGCTGGTCGAGAGCGACGACCCACTGGAAGCCGGCCTCGAGATCTACGCCTGCCCCCCCGGCAAGCGGCTGGCGGTCATGAGCCTGATGTCGGGCGGCGAACAGGCCCTGACGGCGGCGGCCCTGATCTTCGCCGTCTTCCTGGCCAACCCGGCCCCGGTGTGCGTGCTGGACGAGGTGGACGCCCCGCTGGACGACGCCAATGTCGACCGCTTCTGCCGCATGCTGAACGAGATGCGCAATCGCACCGACACCCGCTTCATCGTCATCACCCACAATCCGGTGACCATGAGCCGCATGGACCGCCTGTACGGCGTCACCATGCCCGAGCGCGGCGTCTCGCAACTGGTCAGCGTCGACCTGAAGCAGGCCGAAAAGCTGGTGGCTTAACGCCTCAGCGCCGCTTTCAGGTCATCCATGATCGGGCCGATCAGGTGCCACGGCTCCACGCAGTAGCGGTGGAACAGGCGCTTGGGGTCAACCGCCAGCCGGTACAGCCATTCCAGTCCCGCCTTGCCCATCCAGCGCGGCGCGGCCTTCTGGACCCCCGCCTCATAGTCGAAGGCGGCCCCGACGTTCAGCACCACACAGTCCGGCAGGGCGTCGAGGTGGTCGGCGATCCAGACTTCCTGACGCGGCATGCCCATGCCGACCAGCAGCACCTGCGGGGCAAAGTCGTTGACCGCCTCGAGCAGTCGGCGATTGTCCTCTGACCCCGGCGCGGCATCGAAATAGCCCGACCGGACCTCCAGATCGACGCGGCCATGATGTGCTCTCAGCCGCTCGGCCGCCGTATCGGCCACGCCCTCAGCCCCGCCGATGAACATGACGCGCCAGCCCTTGCGGTCGGCCAGGCTCCAGAAATGTTTCCGCCAGTCCAGATAGGTCGAGCGATGCTTGCGCCGCGTGCCTCGCCCCACCAGGCGCCCGAAGGCGATCAGCGGCGTCGAGTCGATCTGCACCAGATCCGCGAGAGCATAGAATTCGGCCACGCGGGGCTCGGTCCGGATCAGATGCAGACTGTGCAGATTGTGGTTGGCGATGACTGCCTTCACACCCGCCTCGACCCAGACGGCCAGCTGGTGCATGACCTCCTCGGGGCGCACCTTGTCCATCACCTGCCCCAGCAGGCGGATGCGCTCGCCCTCGCGGCGCATCAGGCGGTGCGGTACACGCGACCGCGCTCGCCGGTCCGGCGTTGCGATCACATGGGAAAGAGCCAACTGCTGATCGAACATGGCGGGACGATACAGTGGCGCTCTAAAAGCGGGATGATCGGATGCAGTTAATGAAACCTGTCCTCCACGGCCTGCTGACCGGGTTGGCTGCCTTCGGCCTTTCGGTCGCTCCGGCCGAGGCACAGGAGGCGCGACTGGTCCTGAGCGGCGTCGGGCGGTTTGCCATCTTCGTCGACCTGTCGACCCGCGAGGTGACTGACAGCCGGGTACGGGTGCGGGCCTTGCAGGTGGCCGAGCCAGGGTTCCAGGTCGGGGGGAAGCCCTATTGGGGCGGCTGGTCATGGTGGACATTCGACTGCGGGGCGCTGACCGCCGACCGGCTGGACTTTGCCTCAGTCCTCGCCGACGGCACCGAAGGCCCGTCCGTACCCGAGGATCAGCCGCCCTTTGCCGTGTCGCCCGGCGGCGATGCCGGGGAGATGCTGACCGTGGCCTGTGCTGACACAACTCCGGAAGGGCCGAGCTTCGGCAGCGTCGAAGCCGCCGTCGAGGAAGGTCATCGGCGCATCCTGATGTGACGTTCCTGCCCTAGGCAACGGGCTCGGGTTGGGCCATGGTCAGGAACAGTCAGGGGGGCCTGACAGGTTTTTGCGGTACCCAAGGTTCACGCAACAGGAGCTTGAGAATGTCGACCACCAAATTCACCCTCGCGGGCGGCATCGCTGCCCTTGCCCTGCTGGCTGCGGGAACCGCTTCGGCCCAGAGCGCACCGCTGAACTATCAGCAACACCTCACCTGCTCGGCCATGTTCTTCGCCTTCTCGAAAATCCAGTCGGATCCGGAAGACGTCAGCGCCCTCGAAGCCGCCACCGGCGTCATGCTGAACCGCGCCCAGGCCCTGCCGGCCGCCCGCGGCCTGTCCGAAGAGCAGGTCATTGAGGCTGCGGTCGTCCAGGCCGTCGAGATTATCACCCAGGTGGACGCCCAGTCGTCGATGACCGCCAAGCAGAATGTGATCTTCAACTGGGGTCCGGGTCTGGACCGCTGCCTCGAGGCCGTTCTGACCGACGAATAGTCGATCGCGTCCGGTCAGATGCTACAGGGCCCCGGGGGATATCCTCCGGGGCCTTTTGCTATGCCGATGCGGCCTCGACCAGATCCGCGAGACGCGCCGCGGCGTCGGGCAAGGCGGTGGCCCGCGCGCCCTCCGCCATGGCCGCCAGACGGCCCGGCTCCTCCAGGATCTCCTGTAGCGCCCCGGCCAGGACTTCTGCTGTCAGATCGTCCTCGAGGATCAACACCGCGCCCCCTGCCTCGACCAGTCCCCGCGCATTGAAGCGCTGGTGGTCGTCGGTTGCGATCTTCAAGGGTACAAGGATCGACGGAAGCCCGACGACGGCCAGCTCGGTGCAGGTCGAGGCTCCGGCACGGCCAATGGCCAGATGAGCGGCGGACAGCCGGACCGCCATGTCGGAGAAGAAGGGGGCGACCTCGGCGGTGACGTCGGCCTGCCGATAAACCTGACGAGCCGCATCGACGAATTCGGGCCGGGCCTGCTGAACCACCTTGAGCCGCTGGCGCAGCGCCTCGGGCAGGGCCGCGACCGCCTTTGGCACAGTGTCGGACAGGATACGCGCGCCCTGGCTACCCCCTGTGATCAGCAGATGGATGTCGCCCCGCGCACCCGGTGCGCGATAGGGCTTGCCCGCCAGCGCCGCGATCGGCGGTCTGACCGGATTGCCGACCACCTCCAGCCGGTCCTTCAATCCGTCGGGCAGACGTCCCAGGGTCGGAAAGGCCGAGGCCACCGTGCCCACCCGGCTGGCCAGCATCCGGTTGGTACGCCCCAGCACCGCATTCTGCTCATGGATCAGCGTCGGCAGGCCCATGCTCATCGCCGCCAGCAGCGAGGGCGCTGACGGATAGCCGCCGAAGCCCACCACGACCGAGACGCCCAGCCGACGAAACGCCTTGCGGGCCTGCGCAACGCCAATGGCGATCTTGATCCCTGCTTTCAGCAGGCCCACCGGCCCGCTGCCGGTCGCCGAGTCCAGCGCCAGTCGCTCATCGGCCGGGAAATGTTCGGCAAAGGCCTGGCCCCGCCGGTCGGTCGCCAGCACGATCCGCCAGCCACGCCGCGCCATCTCCTCGGCCAGCGCCTGGGCCGGAAACAGATGCCCGCCGGTTCCCCCGGCAGCGACGACGCAGGTTCTGGTCATGGTGTCCCTATGGAAGAATGCGGCCCAGCTTCGGCGCCGGGCGGCGACCGGTGCCGGGCTCGTAGGCGCCGGCGCGCCTGCGGGTCAAGGCGAGAGCCAGCCCCATGGTCAGCCCCATGGCCACCATCGACGATCCACCATAGCTGATAAAGGGCAGCGTCATCCCCTTGGTCGGGATCAGGTTCAGGTTGACCGCCACATTGATGGCTGCCTGCAGGCCGATCAGCATGAACAGCCCGGCCGCCGCCGTCTGCTCGAACGGATCATTCAGCCGCATGGCCCGCGACAGGCCTCTCAGCACGATGAAGGCATAAAGGCTGATGATCACCAGCGACAGGATGAGGCCGAACTCTTCGGCCCCGACCGAATAGATGAAGTCCGTGTGCAGGTCCGGCACATGGCGTTTCATCACGCCTTCGCCCACGCCGCGCCCGAACAGACCTCCGGCGCGAATGGCCTCGGATGCCCGGTCGATCTGGTGGGTGTCTTCCTGACCAGGGGCGAGGAATTTGGCCAGTCGCTCGCGCACATGGTCGAACAGGAAGTACAGCGAGAAGATGCCGGACACGACCAGACCGCCCAGCACCGCCATCCATTTCAACGGCACCCCCGCCATGAAGAAGACCGCCATGAAGGTGGTGGTGATCAGCAGGGTCTGGCCGATATCCGGCTGGATCAGCAACAGGCCGACTGTCACCGCGTAAAAGCCAAAGGCAATCGACACCCCCGGCACGCCCTGCCCCTTCTGGCCCTCGGCGAACATCCAGGCGGCCAGCACGATCAGCGCCGGCTTGGCGAACTCGGACGGCTGCAGGCTGAACGGCCCGATCAGGATCCAGCGGGTCGCCCCCTTGGCCTCATTGCCCAGAATCGGCAGCACGGCCATGACCAGCAGGGCCCCCACAAGGGCAAAGGCCGCAACCCGCCGTACGCCCCGCGGGGACAGCAGGGAGGCCCCCAGCATCACGCCGACCCCCGCCGCGACGAACGCGATCATCCGGATCGAATAGTGGAAGGGGTTGGACAGATTCTCATCGGCCAGGATGGCCGCCGGGCTCGAGGCGAAGGACAGGGCTACGCCGATGCCCATCAGCGACAGGGCGGCCACTACCAGTCCCCGGTCCACCGTCCAGAACCACTTGGCCAGCAGGCTCTGGTCGCTGCGGGAAAAGGGCGGCACATAGGTCTGGGTCATGCGGCGGGCTCCGACCGGGCACCGAGGGCAAGGGCCGCAGCGCGGAACGCCTCGCCCCGCGCCTCGAAATCGGGAAACTGGTCAAAGCTCGCGGCAGCAGGGCTCAGCAGCACCACCTCTTCCCGCCCCGTCGCGGACGCGGCCTCAAAGGCCTGCTGGACCGCGCTGGCCATGTCGCCGCTGATCCGATGAGGGGTGTCGCCCAGCGCCGCCGCGAACGGCCCCGCCGCCTCGCCGATCAGAAAGGCCTCGACCACGCGCGGGAACAGCTCGGCCAGATCATCGATCCCGCCCGCCTTGGCCCGTCCTCCTGCGATCCAGAAGCTGCGATCATAGGCCGCCAGCGCCTGCCGCGCCGCATCGGCATTGGTCGCCTTGGAGTCATTGACGAACCGCACGCGGCCGATCCGCCCAACCGGCTCCATCCGGTGCGCCAGCCCGGGGAAAGTCAGCAGGCCCTTGACGGCGGTATCATGATCCACCCCCAGCGCCCGCGCGGCCCCATAGCCAAAGGCCGCATTCTGGGCATTGTGACGCCCCGCCAGCGAGCGTGTGCCTGTCAGGTCGATGGTATCCGACGGGGTCTCAAGCTTTCCTGCGGACGGTCGATACACCCCGCTGGCTCCGACAGAGACCGCACCTTCGACCGCGGCGGCAAGCTCGGCACCCCAGCGCTCATCAATGCCGATCAGGGCCACTGCCCCCGGGCCCGCATGCGCAAATATCCGCGCCTTGGCCGCGACATAACCCTCCATCCCCCCATGCCGGTCCAGATGGTCGGGGCTGATGTTGGTCAGGATCGCGACATCCGGCGCAAAGCTGGTGGTCAGGTCCAACTGGTAGGACGAGCACTCGATCACATAGACCGCGCCCGGTGTCGGCTCCGGCAGGGCCAGCACGCCGATGCCGATGTTGCCGCCCATATGCACAGTCAGCCCGGCCTGTTTCAGCACCCAGGCGATCAACGCCGTGGTCGTCGACTTGCCGTTGGTGCCTGTAATCGCCACCACTTGGGGCCGCTCGCCCTCGGGCAAGGCTGCCAAGGCCCGCGCGAACAGCTCCAGATCGCCGACGATCTCGACCCCGGCCGCCTGCGCCTTTTCCACTGTCCAGTGTGGCAGCGGATGGGTCAGCGGCACGCCCGGGGCCAGCACCAGGGCGGCAAACCCCGACCAGTCGGCGGTCGTCAGGTCCTCAACCGTGAACCCATCGGCCTCGGCCTGCATACGGCTGGAGATGCCATCATCCCACAGCACAGGC
>CAYNDG010000111.1:0-5935 GCA_964395805.1 uncultured Brevundimonas sp. | reverse complement strand
GTCCCAAATCCCTCTCCACGCGTTAGAACCTCCCCATGACCCACACCCTGTTCATCGACGGCGAAGCTGGCACCACGGGCCTTGAGATCCGCGAGCGGGTCGAGGGGCGGTCTGACCTCGAGCTGATCCTGCTGGGCGACCGCAGGCGCGATCCGGAGGCCCGGCGCGAGGCGCTCAACAGCGCCGATGCCGTCATCCTGTGCCTGCCCGATGATGCGGCGCGCGAAGCCGTGGTCATGGTAGAGAACCCGGCGGTCCGGGTGATCGACGCCTCGACCGCCTTTCGCGTGGCCCCCGGCTGGACCTATGGCTTTCCCGAGCTGCGCCCCGGCCAGCGCGAGGCCGTCGCCGGCTCGACCCGGGTGTCCAACCCTGGCTGCTATCCCACCGGCTTTCTGGCCCTCGTCGCGCCGCTGGTGCGCGCGGGCCTGATCCCGGCCGACTGGCCGGTCAGCGTCAACGCGGTCTCGGGCTATTCCGGTGGCGGCAAGGCCATGATCGCGGAGTTCGAGGCCAAGGAAACGGGACATGCCACCCCCGATCCCTTCCGCGCCTATGGCCTCACCCTCAAGCACAAGCATGTGCCGGAAATGACGAAACATGCAGGACTTTCCCGTCCTGTACTTTTCTCACCGGCGGTCGGCAACTACCGCCAGGGCATGCTGGTCGAGGTGCCGTTGCATCTCTCGGCCCTGCCGTCCCCAGCGTCGATCGAAGTGATCCATGGCGCGCTGGTCGAGGCCTATGACGGCGCCCGGTTCGTCGAGGTCGCCTCGCTGGAGGAGACCGAGGCCATGACCGGCCTGACCCCCGAGGGGCTGAACGGCACGAACCGCCTGCGCCTGCACGTCTTCGGCGACCGCGACGGCCATCAGGCCCGCCTCGTCGCCCTGCTCGACAATCTGGGCAAGGGGGCCTCGGGCGCGGCGGTGCAGAACCTCAACCTCATGCTGGGCCTCGACGAGGGCTCGGGCCTGACCTGAAACCTTTCGGATCGGCCCGTCGTATATCGGAACATGACCCAGCCGATCCTTCATCGCCGCGCGCTGCTGTCGGGCCTCGGTGGCCTGACCCTTGCGGGCTGCTCGTCCGAGACGGCCAGCGCCGGGGATCCGCGCTTTGCCGATTCCCCTTTTCGTCGCCTGACCGAGGCCCAGTGGCGGGCGCGCCTGCCGGGGCTGTCCTATGCGGTCCTCCGCGAAGAGGCGACCGAGCGCCCCTACAGCAGCCCGCTCAACGGCGAGCGCCGCACGGGCACTTTCCTGTGCCGGGGCTGCGAACTGCCGCTGTTCGAGTCGCGCTGGAAGTATGATTCCCGCACCGGCTGGCCCAGCTTCTGGGACGTGATGTCCCGCAACATCGGCACCAAGACCGACTGGCTGATCGGCGTGCCGCGCACCGAATACCACTGCGCCCGCTGCCTGGGGCATCATGGCCACGTCTTCAACGACGGCCCGCGCCCGACCGGAAAACGCTACTGCAACAACGGCGTGGCC
This sequence comes from uncultured Brevundimonas sp., assembly GCA_964395805.1. GTDB lineage: Bacteria > Pseudomonadota > Alphaproteobacteria > Caulobacterales > Caulobacteraceae > Brevundimonas. Next base: position 4,439 of record CAYNDG010000111.1, on the reverse strand, counting down.
CTGATCTTCCGGCCGGCCTGAGGCGTCAGGGCCAGAGACTCAGGGTTGGGGGGCGGCGTCGACCGCCGCCTCGACCTCCCGCAAGAAGGCTTCGCGGGCAGCGGAGTGGGGCCGACCGATGGCGCGGGGCCAGGCCGACAGCATGACGATGACCAGCCGCCGCTCCGGGTCGACGCGGATGGTCTGGCCGAAGATGCCATAGGCGGCGTAGACGCCGTTGTCCTCGGTCCACCACTGGAAGCCGTAGCCCTCGCCGGGGTCGCCGGTCTCGGCCTGTTTGACCACCGCCTGGGCGAACCAGTCGTCCGGCACAATGCGGTCGCCGCCCAGTTGGCCGTCCTCCAGCGCCATGAGGCCGATGCGGCCCCAGTCGCGCAGGGTCGCCGAGACGCAGCAACCGCCCATCTCGCGCCCGCCCTGGTCCAGTGCCCAGAAGGCGTCGGCCTCCATACCCGCGCGCGACCAGATCCGTTCCGACAGCAGCCGGGCCAGCGGCTTGCCCTCGGCGGCGGCGATCAGCGATCCGACAAGATTGGTCTCGCCGGTCGAATAGTTCCAGCGGGTCCCGGGCTCGGCGGCGCGCGGCAGGCGGCCCATATAGGCGACGACGGGATCCTCGCCGGGCCGGACAGGCTCCTGCAGGAAGCGGGCGACGTCGGAGTTCGGGTCGAAGTAGTCCTCGTTCCAGCGCACGCCTGAGGTCATGGTCAGCAGCTGGCGAACGGTGACGCCGTCGTAGCCGCCACCCGCCAGGGCCGGCAGATAGAGGGTGACCGGGTCCTCCAGCGACCCGATGGCGCCGCTTTTGAGCGCCGTGCCGACCAGCGTCGAGGTCAGGCTCTTGGTCATGGAGAAGGAGACCCAGTGGTCCCGCTCGTCGATGCCGAGGCCGTAGCGTTCCAGCCGGATGCGGCCGTCCTGGATGATCAGCACGCCCGCCACGTTCTGCTCCGCCATATAGGCCGAGGGATCGAGCGCGATCGGTTCGCCTTGGGGCAGGGCTCGTACCGGGGTCTGGCCACGCGACACCGTCGCATGCGGCATGATGGTCTCCATCTGCCGGAAGGCGCGCTCGCGGTCGGCCGGCGTCCAGAACAGCACCGCAGCGGGGTTGCTCTCTGGCGTGGGCTGCTGGGCGTACACCGGGGCGGCGAGGGCCGCGGACAGGACAAGGGCAGCGGCGAGCGTGCGAAGACGGGTCATGTGAGCGAGCTTAACAGCGAGACCGCCGCTGTCACCTCCATTGGCGCAGGTGGAACGCGCGCCTAGCGCACGCCGCTCCGCGCCGCCAGCGCCGACTGCACCGTCAGGCCGACCCACACCCCGGCGATGACGATCAGCAGGCCATAGTCATAGCCGGGCACGAACACCGGAATGGCCGCCCCGATCAGGCTCAACTGGGGAAAGACCAGCGCCCACATGGCCGTGCTGGGCATGTCCATATGAACGAGGGGCAGGGGCGCCCGGCCCATCCGCTTCAGCAGCCAGCCGTTCATGACCACGAACAGGGCGGGCACCAGCAGGGCCAGCAGGACGTACTTCAGCGTCTGGTCCGTCCGGCCATAGACCGAGGTCGTCAGCACCTGCAGCGCATAGGCCGTTCCCGTGGTGATCGCCAGCAGCAGATTGGGGCCGACCGCTCTCACGAGCGCACCTTCACATAGCTGCCGGGGGCGGGCTCAAGCGGGGGCAGAGGGCCCTTCCCGGGATCGCGCGCGGCGACCTTCGGCCCCGACCGCGCCGCCAGCCAGTCGGCCCAGTGCGGCCACTAACTGCCGGGATGCTCCTTCGCCCCCGCCAGCCAGTCGTCGAAGGTTTCGGGCAGGGCGTCATTCGTCCAGTGGGCATACTTCCGGGCCGATGGCGGGTTGATCACCCCGGCGATGTGCCCTGACCCCGCCAGCGTCAGCGTCACATCGGCGCCCGTGAAGGCCCGGGCCGAGCGATAGACCGACCGCGTCGGCGCAATATGGTCCTCGCGGCTGGCCTGGAAGTAGAGCGGGATCGTCACCTTCGACAGGTCGATCCGCACCCCGCCCAGCTCGAACTCGCCCGCCGTCAGGGCATTCTGGCCGTACATCGAGCGCAGATAGTCCATGTGCAGCCGCTTGGGCATTCGCGTCTGGTCCGCGTTCCAGAACAGCAGGTCAAAGGCCGGCGGATCCTTGCCCATCAGATAGTTGGAGACAAAGAAGGACCAGATCAGGTCATTGGCGCGCAGGGCATTGAAGGTGTCGGCCATGGCGCTGCCCGGCAGCACCCCGCCCGCCTCATCCATCAGGCGCTCGATCTCCTCCAGCCAGTGCTCGTCGGTGAACAGCAGCAGATCGCCGGCCTCGGCAAAGTCATGCTGGGCGGCAAAGAAGGTCGTGGCGCCCACATCCTTGCGTCCCGTTGCCGCCATATGGCCCAGCGCAGCCCCCATCAGCGTCCCGCCGATGCAATAGCCGACCGTGTTGACGGTGTCGGTCCCGCACTGCTCGCGCACCTTGTCGATGGCGCGATAGATGCCCTTCTCGAGGTAGTCGTCGAAGCCGTAGCCAGCCTTGTCGGCCTCCGGGTTGACCCACGAGCATACGAAGACGGTGAAGCCTTGCTCCGACAGCCAGCGGATCATGGAGTTGGCGGGCTGCAGGTCGAGAATATAGAATTTGTTGATCCAGGGCGGGAAGATCAGCAGCGGAATCTCATGCTGCGTCTCCGTCGCCGGGGCGTAATGAATCAGTTCGAACAGGTCGTCGCGCCAGACCACCTGGCCCGGAGCGGTGGCGACATTCTCGCCGACCTTGAAGCGCCCATAATCCGCCTGGCTGATCTTCAGCTTCCCGCTGCCGCGCTCCATGTCGGCGGCGAAATTCTGCATGCCTCTGACCAGCGACTCGCCATTGCTTTCGGCCAGGGCCTTCAACGCCGCCGGATTGGAGGCGAGGAAGTTCGCAGGGGAAAAGGCGTCCGTCAGCAGGCGGGTGAAGAACTCGGCCCGGCGCTTGGTGCGGGGATCGATCTCCTCGACCGAAGACACCAGCTCATTCATCCAGTCGGCTGACAGCTGATAGGAGCGGCGCATGATGTCGAAGGTCGGATTCTCGCTCCAGGCCGGGTCCTTGAACCGTTTGTCAGGCCGGGGCTCGGCGGCCGGCACACCCTGTGTCTGGCTGGCGGTCGAGGACCACAGGTCCATATAGCGCGAGAACAGATCGGCCTGGGCCTGGAACAGCTTGTCCGGCCGTGCCGCCAGCCCGCTCATCACCGAGGCCATGGCCGGGCCGACGTTGAACGGATCCGGGTTCAGCGCGGGGGTCCGTCCCGCCTGGCTTAGCGCCGACTCGGCCATGGCGGCCTGGGCCGTCATGACTGCCTTTGCCAGGTTCATGGACAGGGTTTCGAGGTCGGGGAGGGGGCTTGCCTCGGGCTCTCGCGCGACGTCAGGGCGGGGTGGCGAAGGCGTGGGGCCGTGGCCGGCGACTGCCTCGGCTTCTGACGCCTTCGCCCGGGCGGGTCGCTTCGCCGAGGTCGGTCGTCCGGCCTTTCGCGGAGCGCGCGGCCCGGCGGTCGGGCTCGGTCGGTCGGTCGGGGGCGGACGTCGGGCCATGGCTTCCTCTCGCGGGACGGAGAACAGGGCGCCACGGATCACAACCTGTGCCGCTTCGCGCCCTTGCCCTTCCTTGCGCCGGGATCATGGCATATGAGCGTGGCCAAGATGAATGCGCATCCGGCGAAAAATTGGACGCTGATCGTCACCGGCCTGCTGCTGGCCGCCGGATCGGCCGGCTGTGCCGCGTCAGACGCCGGAGCGGACCCCGGTTTGTCGCCGCTTTCGCCCCGCGTCGTGGCTCTCGTCGATGCGAATCGGACCTATCCGGAGTGGCGCAGCTTTCCCCGTTCAGGGTCCGCGCCCCCGTCTGCCGCCGTTGTCGCCGCCGAAGTCGCGGGCCTGAATGCAGCGGCGCGGATCACGGCGGCCGAGGTCGCCGCCATTCCCTGGACGCTCGACGACCCGCAGGGATTTGCGCAACAGGTCAGTGAGTCTGTCGCTGATGTTCCCGTATCCGCCTTTGCCATCCAGACGCGCGAAGAGATCGAGGCGTTTGCCCAGGGCCTGAGAGACCGCGGGCGCGCTCCTCCCCCCATTCCCCGGCGCTGATTGCGGCCCCCCGGTTCGAGACAATGACGCGAACACAACAGGTTCGCGCGCTTCAGGAGAGATTTATGGCCCAGGACGCCAAACCCTACGCCGCCAGCCTGCCCTTCGAGGCCGCCGAGGTCGCTGAACTGGCCGCCATCGCCAGCTATGCCCAGATCGGCCGCGGCGACGAAAAGGCCGCCGACCAGCTGGCCGTCGACGCCATGCGCACAGCGCTGAACGCGCTCGACATCGACGGCAAGATCGTCATCGGCGAGGGCGAGCGCGACGAAGCCCCCATGCTCTACATCGGCGA